>JAZNXR010000065.1:0-14247 GCA_045593985.1 Eubacteriales bacterium | reverse complement strand
ATATCCTTTTCAAACTTATATACCTGGGACATGGGAACGAGACAGTACTCGGCAAAGCCTCCGTCAACGGTGGTACCTATACCGATCATATTCTCGCAGAAGTGTCCGACTCCCTCCTTGCAGAAGCTACACTCGTTACAAAGCTTGTTGGGGTCAACGCAAACCTTGTCTCCAACCTTGATGCCGCTTACCTTTTCGCCTATAGCCACTACCTCACCTGCAAACTCGTGGCCGAGAGTAGTTCCCATAGGGGTGGGAGCCGCACCCTCGTCGCCGTCGAAAATATGCATATCGGTGCCGCAAATACCGCAAGCCTTTATCTTGATAAGTACGTTATCGCCATAAGCGTGTGGTATTTCACGCTCTTCGATTCTTAAATCCTCTTTTGAATAAAGAACTGCTGATTTCATGTTAGTCCTCCGTATAATTTGGTATTGATGCGATGCCGCCCTTTTTCTCAGTACTTTTTCCTGACAGTAGTATCGCTGTTTTTACATACTTTTTAATGTTGACTGAGGGAAGGGCGTCTTTCTCTATTCCGTCCTTTATAAGTCCGTAGATAAAGCTTCCGAAGAATATGTCGCCTGCACCGGTCGTGTCAACGACATTTGCCTCGATGGTCGGCAGGAATCCGTTTCCTGCCCCTGAATAATAACGCACGCCGTTACCGCCGTCGGTTATCAATAGAATTTTCATTCCAATCTTGAGAAGCGCCCTTGCTGCGTCATCAATATCGTCACATCCGCTGATCAGAAGCGCTTCCTCGTAAGCGACCTTAACGATGTCGGCGTAAGCCATATATTCCTTCATAGCTCTTTTTGCATGATCCTCGCTATCCCAAAGAAGCGGGCGGTAGTTAGGATCGTATGTAATTATACAACCGGCTTCCTTTGCCGCATTGAGCGCCTTTTCGGTTGCACCTATCATCGGTTCGTTTGTGAGCGAAAGAGAACCGAAATGGAAGAACTTCGATTCTTTGATTACATCAGCATCAATATCGTCAGGAGCCAGATGAGCGTCTGCGCCGAATCGACGGTAGAAGCTGAAATCGCGGTCGCCGTTTTCGGAGAGAGATACAAAGGCAAGCGTTGTATTATGAACGTCGTCATATGAAATACCGTCGGTGCAGACTCCGGATTTTTTCATTGTTTCAATAAGAAAGTCTCCAAACATATCCCGTCCTACCTTCGCAAAGAAGTAGGCTCTGGCACCGAATTTGGAAACTGCGGCAAGAAGATTGGCAGGTGCGCCGCCTGCATTTCTGCCGAATAACTTTGCTCCGTCCTCGGCATTGCCGTAGGGGGTAAAATCAATCAGAAGCTCTCCGATTGCGGTTATATCGTATTTCATGTTTTCTCCTTTTAAATGAAGTGAACGAATACGGGTTTTCTGTTCTTGAAGTAATAATAGCCTTCAAAGCCGATATCAGTAAGCATTTTTTCGGCTTCTTCAAAGCCAACTTTAATATTTTCAGAAAAATGTGCGTCGCTACCGATTGAAATCATTCTGCCGCCTAAATTATAGTAGAGCTCTAGCAAGTCTCGCTCCGGCATAAAATAATGTTTTTCGGTCGCATAACCTGAGGTGTTGATTTCAAGAGAAATGCCTTTGTCAATAATTTCCGTTAGAATCTTTGTAATTTTTGCTTCAAATATCCAGATATCAACATTTCTCTTATATTTGCCGATAATGTATCTTAAAGGACAGGTAAGGTGTGTCAGAATGTCGAATTCGGTCTTGTAGATCATTTCAAGTATCTTGTCGAAATAGAAATCAATAAATCTATATACTCTTTCGATAGGCATTGTTGAAAAGTCAATTCTCGAATAGCTATCGGGGAAGTCCTCAAAATACACTGTATGGACCGAGCCGAGGATAACGTCATAATCAGCGAGAGCGAGCGTTCTTTCTGCACCATCGATGTTAGTAAGATATTCTGCCATTTCAATTCCAAGGAGGATATCAAGCTTGTCTCCGTACTTTTCTTTAGCAGATTTTATAGCGGAAATGCACTTATTGAAGCGATCAATCGTGTTTTCTCTCTCAAAGAAACAAATGTCAGCGTGATCGGATATTGTAATGCCGCTCAATCCCTTTTCGATGGCAACGCGGCAAGCATCGTCAACTGTTTGTCTGCCGTCAAGCGAGCTGTCGGAATGAATGTGTGTGTCGTATTTTATCATAGCATCTCCATTGTTACTGCGCCGTCTGTCTCGATAATGTCAGCGCCAAGCTCAAAACATCTTTCGAGATCTGAAGGATCGGTGATGATCCAAAGTCCGACAAGCCCGTATTTTTTAGCAAGTGTTACCTGCTCCTTGTCAGCGGCGGGGAATTCAAGCCACGACATTTTGTTGAGAGGAAGCCAAATATAGAGCGGATTGTTCGGCGCAATCAGCTTAAGCTGAGTAAGCGAATCTTGATTAACGGCTCCGTCGTAATGAATGTCACAGTCAGGGAAGCGCGCGACAATCTTTTCTATAAAAGAAAGGTCGTTTGAGGTGAATCCGAACAGTCCGTCCTCATAGTGCGATTCAATCGCATCGAAGAAAGAATTTATCTGTGCTTCGTTGAATCTTTGAAGAACGTTATCAAATTTCAACTTAATCTTTTTCTTGGAAGCAAAATTTAGAATGTCTTCAAGCGTAGGAATTCTTTCGCCCTTGAATTTTTCAGACATAAATACGCCAAAGTCGAAATTACTTAGCTCGTTATAATCGATATCTGCGATGTTAATATCAAGTTCAATCGGGGTTCCGTCAAGGTTGCGCGCGGTACGCGCAAGCGTAAAATCATGGAGAATTACACACTTGTCGTCCTTCGTGAATTTCATGTCCAACTCAATGATTCCGTAGCCCTCATTATAAGCGGCTTCAAAGGCGGACATAGTATTTTCGGGGAAACGCTTGCTGTCTCCTCGGTGTGCTTGAAGTATCATTTTTCCTCCAAAACAAACACAATTATTCGTTTAGAATTATAACATATTTATATTGACAAATCAATAGTATATAGCGACAATTATTAATATTTAAGTATATACTCTTGAAATCCGAAAGCGATTGTGATATAATTCAAAACGGAAGGATTTGATGTTAAAGTAAGCATGACATAAGGAGTTATGTTATTGTAGACGCTATATGTGATTGTTTCGCATTTTGTGTTATATAAGATTCTTTATCTAAAGGAGATAAGTATGTTAAAAGCAGGATTTTCAAGAGTAAACATTAACCCTATGATGGGTATCGGTATTGACGGATATTTCATTCCGAGACAGGCGGACGGTGTTCTGGACGATCTTGAAGCTAACGCGGTTTCGATATCGATGGGCGAAAGCAGACAGATATTCGTAACGACCGACAGCACCTCTATTGCAAAGAATATCGTTGAGGAGGTCTCCCGCATCTGTAACGAGCGCTACGGAGTTCCTGCAGGAACGATACATATAGCCGCAACCCATACGCATACTGCACCCTATAACGGTCTCGATGACAATAGACCGTTTGTTAAGCAGTATTCCGAGATGCTCGTGCTTAAGCTCGTCGACGCGGTGAAATTTGCTCTTGACGATGAGAAGCCCGCAAAGCTCGGTTTCGGCTCGGGGGAGGCAAGAAATATCGGTTTCTGCCGCCGCTTTATCATGAAGGACGGTTCTATCAGAACGAATCCCGGTGCAGGCAATCCTGATATTCTTAAGCCGATAAGCGAGATCGACCAGAGCGTAAGCGTTCTCCGTTTTGACCGCGAGGGTGCTAAAACTATTGTTATGGTAAACTATGCAAACCATCCCGACGTTGTCGGTGGCTGCAAGCTTTCTGCTGACTGGCCCGGATTTGCGAGAAGAACCGTTGAGCGTGCTATCGACAATACCGCTGTCGTTCTTTATAACGGCGCTCTCGGAGATATTAACCACGTCAACGTGTTCCCGAAGGGCGGCGACAACAACGACCTTACAAACGATTTTGACGACGTTATGCGCGGCTACGGTCATGCGCGTCATATGGGTAATGTAGTTGCCGCGGCAGTTCTTCAGGTATATGATAAGGTCGAATACGTTGACGTTGACAGCTTTACCTATAAAACCATAACCGTTAACGTACCTGCAAACAAGGCAAAGGAAGAGGAGCTTCCCGAAGCTATCCGCATTAACGATCTTCATAACGCAGGCAAAGATGACGAGCTCCCTTACGCAGGCATGGAGCTTACCACTGTCGTTGCGGAGGCAGGTAGAATGGTTGCAATGATGAACGCTCCCGATTATTTCGGCACGGGCGTGTCTGCGGCCAAGCTCGGTAGAATCGGTTTTATCACTATGCCGGGTGAGGCATTCTCTGATATACAGGTCGCACTAAAGAAGGCGGAGGGATATGATTGCATATTCGTTATCGGACTTGCAGATGAATATTCCGGATACTTCCCGATGATGAGCGCGTACGAGGAAGGCGGTTACGAAGCAAGAAGCTCGCGCTTCCGCGCAGGTGTCGGTGAGCTTTATATCGAAGAAGGTAAGAAGCTTCTCGAATCTCTCAGCTAACAATAAAGGTCTCAACGTAATCGTTGAGACCTTCTTTTATTTTATGTTTTTACCGCAAAGAGTAATGCATTTTTTTGCAAGAGCTTCCATGGCGTCAACTATATCACCGCTATGTAGGCTCAAGCTGCTATCGGTATTAATGACCGAAAGCTCGGTACATCCGAGAATGATGATATCACAGCCGTCATGACGAAGCTCGTCAATAACCTTTAAAAATGCGTTCATATCAACATCCTTGCCGGCCTTAACCTGGTTATAAATGATATCGACAATAACCCTTTGGCTATCGGGTGAAGGTATGACGCAGGTAAGACCTCGCCTTTCAATAGCGCGAGCATAAACACCGCTCTCAACCGTTCCGTCCGTTGCAAGCAGTCCGATTTTTTTGAGGTTGGGCTTTTTAATAATTGCCTCGCTTATCGCTTCTTCGATTATATTTACGATATTCGCACCGGTTTCGCTAACAAACTGATCGTAGAAATAATGAGCCGTGTTGCAGGTTATGACAACGTAGTCGCATCCGAACGACACAAGCTTTTTTATTCCGCTAACAATTTTGGGAGCAGGATTCACATCACTTTTTCCGAGAATATATGCCGTGCGGTCGGGAATAGTGCTGTCACTGTACATTAATATCGGAATATGTCCCTGGTCGGTGTCTGAGTCTGTCATATTTATAACAGTCTCTGCAAACCGTACCGATGCAAGCGGGCCAACTCCGCCAAGGATTCCGAGAGTTTTAGTTTCCATATTATTTATCAAGCTTTCCGTAAACAGGAACGGAGGTTTTCTCCATTCTGCGATATTTTCTATACTGATTGAAATATGCTCCGAGAACATAATAAGCACGTTTCAGATTCATGTCAGGCTTAAAATAAAGCGGATAGCTTGCCTTGCCTGACCAGAAGAGCTTCTTTGCTTTCTTTTTTAGCTCGGGGTGATTTTTTGTATATCTCTTAATGATTCCCATGGGGACAACGGTAAAGAGGTGCTCCGTGTTATCGGCGACTGTATATTCAAGCTCCTTTTCGTAAATTAGATCGTCAACGATCCATTTTACGGTATTGAATCCGCTTCCGGTAACGTAGAAATTGCTTCTGCCGAGACGAACATTGATCTCAAAGAAGTTGTAGCTGCCGTCTCTTTCATCATATTTGATGTCAAAGTTTGCAAAGCCCGTATATCCTATATGCTCAAGGAATTTAGTTGCTGCTTCTACGATCTTTTCATCAACGTCGTTAATTATTACAACGGGGTTACCTATTGCCGAGGGAGTATGGTCCTCAAGGAGAACTCGGCCGAGAGAAGCAAACTTGACCTTGCTGTTTCTATCGCAGTAGCAGGTGAGGACTCGCATATTCGTGTCGTCACCCGGGATGCAATCCTGGATAAGGAACTTATAGTCATAGCTCGATTTTTCAAGATTTTCGAGCATGCTCTTAAGGTCGGTCTCGTTTTCAAAACGGAATACCTTCTTTTTGCCCTCAAATTTCGCATAGTGATAAAGAGCAGAGTTTGCGCATTTTGCAATAACAGGGTAGGAAAAGTCAAATTTAAGGTCGTTTTCCTTTCCGCATTCGTAAACATAGGTTTTAGGATGATCTATTCCAAGCTCGTCGCATATTTCGTAGAACTTGTCCTTCAAAACGATTTTGTCGAGAAGCTCCTTGTCTATATAAGGAATTACAAAGTACGGCGAAAGCTTTTCTTTATTGTCAACTATGGCTCTGACGTACCAGTCGCCGCAGCCCATCAGAATAAGCTTCTTCTTTCCCTCAAATTCCTTGCCGACCTCAATCAGACGGGTTACAAGCTCGTCGACGTTCTCAAGATTAGGGAAAACTCTGTTTTCACAGAGCTTGCTTTCCGCAATAATGTTTGCCTTTGCTCGGCTGAGAACAAGGGATTTAATTTTATATTCCTCGTAATAGGAACGAACAAGGCTGTATGCAGTAATGTCCGCACCGAGTATAACGGGAAGAAATTCTTTTTCTACAAATTTCATGGTATAACTCCTTAAAAGGTCATCTCATATATTGTAACACAAAGCGGAAAAAAGGTCAACGATTATTGAATAAAGCCACTACTTTTAAGATATTCAATGATAGAGGAGGGAAGGACGTCGTTTAGATTTTCACCATATTTTATCATTTCACGGGCGTAGGTGGAAGAAATGTGCGATAGCTCGCCCTTTGAGGGAATAAAAATCGTTTCGGGGTGATTGCGAAGACCTCTGTTAATGGTCGCAAGGGAGGTCTCATAAGCAAGATCTCCGCCGTCACGAATTCCTCGAACTATAACAGAGATATCGTTTTTTTCGGTGTAATCAGTCAGAAGCCCACTACAAAGCTCAATTTTTACATTAGTTATCTCATTACAAGCAAGGGTGACCATATCAACACGCTGTTTTTCAGTAAACATACCTTTTTTCTCGGAATTGACGCAAACGAGAACGTGTACCTCGTCAAAAATGAGAGCCGCACGTCTTATAATATCAATGTGTCCAATAGTTATCGGATCGAAGCTGCCGGTAAAAACTGCTTTCATTTTCATTCTCCAATTTCATCAGTTTTTTCGAGTATTGTTATGAACGCCTTGCCGTATTTAGCATGCTTGTAAAGCCTTGTCCCTTCGCAGGTGAATGGCTCGGCTTTGTTGCTTTCGCATACAATAAATCCGCCGTTTTCAAGCAGATCGCCTTCGGCAATTCTTCTTAAAGCATCACTAAGATATGTTGTATCGTAGGGCGGATCAAGGAATATAATGTTAAACTTTTCTTTTCCGGAGAGGGAACGAAGAGCAGACTTGTAATCGGTGCAAACAAGTCGTACCTTCTCAAATAGCTTGGTTTTTCTCGCATTCCGCTTTATAATTTCAAAGGCATCGTTATCTGCTTCACAAATGAAGGCTGATAATGCGCCACGGCTTAGCGCTTCAAGCGCTAGCTGCCCGGAGCCGCCGAAAAGGTCAAGCACCTTTCTGCCTTCAATATCAAACTGAAGCGTATTGAATATAGCCATTTTTGCACGCTCGGAGGTCGGACGTGTTGTTTCTCCTTCCAGCGTTTCAAGCTTCATGCCTCTTGCGCTTCCTGTTATAATTCGCATCATAGTTTTTATTCCTTGTCAGTAAAATAATTTATAATATTCTCGGCATCTGCTTTTGATATGCCTTTGACGGCAACAAGCTCATCGTATGTGGCGTTTTTAACGCCGCTTAAGCCGCCCAATGCTTGTAGAAGTGCTTTTGCCTTTCGTTCGCCAATGCCTCTTATATTTTGAAGCGTGGAGCGTTTCAGCGTCTTTCGTTTAGCCTTTGTCATCTTTGATACGGTGAAGCGATGGACTTCCTCTTGTAGCTTATAAATAAGAAGAAATACCGGCTGTTCACGAGCAATACTTATTTCCTCGGTTTCGGTTGTCAATGCTCGGGTTTTATGATACTCGTCCTTTACCATACCGAAGACAGGAATATCTATTCCCATTTCGGCTAAAATCGGCTTTACAACTCCAACATGAGTCTTTCCGCCATCAAGAAGAAGCAAATCCGGGAACTCGTCCTCGGGGTGAGAAAAACGGCGTCTGACGGCTTCGATCATTGAAGCGTAGTCGTCCTGTGTGCCTGAAATCTTGTAAGTGCGGTATGCACTCTTGACAAATTTTCCGTTTTCTATTCGAACCTTTCCCGCGGTTATATTTTCATTTCCGTAGTTAGAAATATCAAAGGCTTCGATTTTTTCAGGTACGACTTCAAGGCAGAGAAGCTGCGCAAGTCTGATAAGTGTGTCGCTTTCCTTTTCAACCTTTATATTATACTGCTTTGCCGACTCCTTTGCATTTTGACGCACCATGTCGCAGAGCTGCTTGAGGTTGCCTTTTTCAGGGCGGCGAAGCGTTACTTTTCTTTCCGCTTTTTCGCTCAGCAGCTCCGATAAAGCCGATAGGTCATCATCGGATAAAGGAAAATCGATCAGAATTTCCTTTGGTACATATTCTCTGATTCTATAAAGCTCGAAAATAAAGGAGGCGAGTGCATTTTCGTCTACAATAGTGTCTGCTCCGTAAACAAAGCATTCCTTATCCGTTACAGCACCGCTTCTGATATAAAATACAGCAATTGACGAGCAGGTTTCGTCGGAATATAGAGATATAACATCCTGTTCAACATTAGGTGCTGCAACGACCTTCTGCTTGTCCCAAAGCTTAGTAAGAGAGCGGATTCTGTCTCGAAGGAGCGCGGCTGTTTCATACATCATGTTGTCAGCAGCAAATTCCATTTGCTCGGTCAGCTTCTTTTTTACAGAGTCGATTGATCCTGCAAGAAAGGGAAGAACGCTTGAAAAAATTTCTCGATATTCTTCGCCTGTGATTTTGCCTGTGCATGGGCCTGAGCAGAGACCTATTTGATAATTAAGACAGGGACGTTGCTTTCCGATATCATTTGGAAAGCTTCTTTTGCAGTCGGGAATACCGAATGCTTTTCTGACCGTGTTAACAATATCGTATGCAGTAGACATACCCGAATAAGGGCCAAAGTATTTTGCGCCGTCGTTCACTCTTTTTCTGTCAACGAGAATTCGAGGATATTCCTCGTTCATTGTGACTTTAATATAGGGATAGCTTTTTCCGTCCTTGAGCTTTATATTGAACTTCGGAGTGTAAAGCTTTATCAGCCGATTTTCGAGCGCCAGTGCCTCTATCTCGGTTGTAGTCAGCATTACCTCGAAATCCCTGATATTTGATACGAGATGTGCGGTTTTAACCGTGTGGCCGTCAAGATCTGTAAAGTATGAGAGAACTCGATTTTTAAGCGCCTTCGACTTTCCTACATAGATAATTTTGCCGCCCTTATCCTTCATGAGATAAACGCCGGGACATAGAGGCAGACGGCTTGCTTTATCCTTAAGCGATGCAATTACAGCTGTATCGTAACTGTACATTCCGTTACCTCCTTAAAAGTAGAAAAGGCAGACATACCGAGAGGTGCTGTCTGCCAATATTCGTTAAATTAGTATCAGCCCTCAAAGCCTGTAGTAATAAGCTCGGAGAGTCCTTCAAGAGCTTCGTTTTCGTCAGGCCCATCAGCTATGAGGGTAACGGTCATACCCTTAATAATACCGAGAGAAAGAACACCGAGAAGCGATTTTGCATTAACGCGGCGGTCATCTTTTTCAACCCAGATTGACGACTTATATGAATTAGCCTTCTGGATGAAGAAGGTTGCGGGCCTTGCATGGAGACCTACGTTGTTCTGTATTGTGACATCGCGAGTTATCATTTTAGTGCTCCTGTTAGAAAAATCAGATTAACTTTGATTATTATAGCAAGTTTTAAAAATAAAATCAAGTGTTTTTTTTATTTTTTCGATATTATACGCAAAAAAGTGGCTTATGAAAGCGCTTCAATCGAAATAATTGTGATTTTTACCGCCACACCGTTAGCTCTGACGGTAAAAACAGAGCCCGCAGCGATATATCGAACGCCACCAAGGAGATAGCCGCTATCCGATTTCATGACCTTACAGGTGAAATCTCCCTTGATGTCGATAAGCGTCTCATGCTCATAGGAAACAAGTGCGCCTTGAGAATTCTCTCGGTACATGATAGCTTTTTGGGGAGTAACTGCAGTTAATACACCGAACTGCTCACCGTCAATATAGAACCTGGTGTTTTCATTGAACGCCGATGCTTCCTCAGGAGTTATGGCTTCGGCTACGAATTTTACCCTCGCTTCGACAAGCGAGGTCTTCGAAAACAGTCTGTCGACAACGTCATATCTGGCGATTATTCCGACGAGAAGAGCCAAGATAACAACGATTATTGTGAAGTCTATAACGGAGAATGAGATCTTTTTTGAATTTGATTTGTTATTCATGTCTTTTCCTCCGTGTTATTTACCAAGCTCAGTGACGGACGTGCATTTACCGATACCGGTGTAATCGGGAACACGGACTGAAATCTCTTCTCCGATTATGATATCATATCCGTTAACGGAATAGCCGTATGCAGTCTTTGTTGCTTTTGCTCTTATTGTAATGACCATTGATTTCATACCGTCAAGCTTTGTAGTAACCTTCTCGCCGCTTTCGGTGTTGATTCCCACGTGCTCATAATCGGAGTTGGAAACTAAGTATACCTCGCCACAGTCATCCATATTTGCAGTATTTGTTACCTTGTCGCCGATCTTCACGAGATTAATGTATTCCTCACGAACGGGAGAGAAGGTAATTGTGTACTCGATCTCAACGGTTTGGCTACTGCTTGTATTTGCTATACTCTTACTGCTGAATACGAATACAAGCACCGAAACGGAAGCAAGCGCTATGATTATGAGAATCAGGTCTACTAAATTAAAGTGTATTTTCTTTTTCTTTGGATTGACGTTCATTATTTATCATCCTTTTGCTTAGAAAATTGTTTAAGTGTATTACAGTCGATCTCAATGGACGGGCCATCTGATGGCGCCTCATACCTTTCCGATTCTGCTGTCTTGACAGATGCCGAGAAGAGAGCAGCCAGAAGCCAGAAAAGAAGGAATACCGACGGTGACATCCAAATATATTCGATAAGTCCCATAATAAGGAGGGAAGAAATACCGACGAAGGTCGATACAACAGAGTTTTTCAACTCAGGATCATCAGATTCAGCGCTCACAATATATGTGAAATATTTACGCAACAGCTGAGCAATAAATATCAAGAAGATAATCAGCGCAGAAATGCCGAGAGAGACAATAATTTGCGAATAAAGCGACGATGCGTGACTGATTTGAACAGATAAATCGTTTGTATAAAGAGGATAGATCTTGCTAAATGCGCCCTGGCCAATGCCTATTCCTCCGAAGAAGGAATCAAGCATTATCCTGTCAGTCGTATAGTTTACCGTTTGTCTGTACGAAGCGACTGTGCCGTTGAATGAGAAGATACCTTTAACGGTCTCCGTAACTGAAGCGGGCATTATTGTTATTACAAGCGGAACAATAATTACAGCCGGGATAATATAGGCAAGCGATTTCCTTGAAAGGAGCATAAGCAAAAGCGCCAAGCCTATGATCACAGCAAATGCTCCGCTTCTTGATCTTCCCAAAAGCAGGCAGTATATCGAGAGTAGGACCGTAATTACCGACCAAGTTATCCTGGACGGAGCCTTAGTCGATACCGAGCGAAGCATCATCATCGGCAAGATTGCAACTGCCATGTGGATGAATATTGGATTTATGCTCATAATCGCAACTAAGGAATCGGGGAAGATGTTGTTTAGAAACCCAAGCTTTGTTTCGGGAAGCAGATTAATTACAAGTCGGAATGCACTCGCCAAAAGAGAAAGGGAATAGGCGGCGATAATTGCGTTTTTGCATTTCTTGATCCAAGTCGCAGTGCGAAGAATATTGGAAATTGCAAAATAACCTGCCAGCATCACGAGAAGCATAAATGAAAGCTTTCTGCTTTCCTCGGGTTGAACGGATATGATTCCGCCAAACAGAATTGTAACACCGAATGCCAGAACCGTAAGATCGATCATGGAGAATTTGAAGATTCTCTTTCCTCTGATAAGTTTAATCAACCAAGAAAGCGTCACAAGACCGCAAAGGATAACGAGCTTGTTTATCGAGAGGAAGGGAAGCATAAAGAACAGAGCCACAGCGCCGCTTTCGGGAAACGCAAAAATCGCATATAACGCAAGAAGCACAGGGACAAGGAGCAGTATAAAACCTGCAGGTATAAATGCCGATAATGCTCCCGCGCCAACACCGGCAAGAAGGAAATATGACGGCTTGCCAATCGGATCATTATTAAAATAAGCGTTGTTTTTTGGTATGTTTAAGAATCGGAAGAAAATCCCCGAGAGGATCTTACTGTCGTAAAAGGCGCTGTAGGCGCTGCTTTGCGAGCCGCAGAGAATGCCTCCGACAATTGAAGCGCCAATACACATCAAAAGAGAACTGATCTCTGAGTTTTCAGTTATATACATCTTGATCAGCTCAATAATTGCGCTGCTCAGGCCAAATGCAAAGTAGAATAAGCCGATACACTTGACTTGAATTTGAGGAATTTTCGAAATTAAATTCTTCAGGTGTCCGAGTATGAAGCTGTTATCGAAGCTTTTTGCAAAATACCGCTTAATCGGAACAGAAACACGCTTGCTGAACTTCAGCTTTGAAAGCAGCTTGGAAAAGAGGCCGTCCTTCGACTTTTTCTTTGAGATAAGAAGTCGAGCCGTTAGGCTTTCGGGTATCTTAGAATATATAAACTCGGAAAAACGGGTTAAACAAGAGAAAATACCGCTTTTTTTCTTCGCGTTTTTGCCTTTATTCATAACGGTCTCCTTTCGTAAGATTTTATATCAAATCCGAACGCTTCTTTTTTGTTCGCTCGACGGCTTTTTTATACCGCCATTTTTCAATTTCCTTGTGATTGCCGCTTTGCAGCACGGCAGGAACCTCCATGCCGTTGAAAACGAGTGGGCGAGTGTACTGCGGATATTCAAGCATGCCGCAGGAAATGCTTTCAATTTCGTGGCATTCGCTGTCAGAAAGAACTCCCGGAATTAATCTTGAAATGCAGTCAACGAGTATGCAGGCGGGAAGCTCTCCGCCGGTCAGGACATAATCGCCTACGGAAATTTCTTCATCGACGATTGATTCGATAATTCGTTCGTCTATTCCTTCATAATGCCCGCAAAGTATTATCAGATTATCAAGCTCAGAAAGCTCCTTAGCTTTGCTTTGAGTTAGAACCTTTCCTTGAGGTGACATATATACAACTTTTATCTTTTCGGTTGTTATGTTCTCTTTAACCGCCATGTAGCAGTCATATATGGGAGGAGCCGACATAAGCATTCCCATTCCACCGCCATACGGTGTATCATCAACCCGACGGTGCTTGTCCTTAGAGTAATTACGGATATTGTGAGCATTAACCGACAAGATCCCCGCATCGATAGCTCTTCCGATAATGCTTTCGTTCAAAACCGTATTGATCATATCGGGGAAGAGGGTAAGAATATCAATCTTCATCGAATATCCCCTTTATCGGCGTGACGAAAATGCCTTCGTGAAGACGTATTTCCTTAACGAATTCCTTGACAGCTGGCATAAGGGCGCTGCCCTTATCTGTTTTAATATCGTAAATATCTCCGCTGCCGCCTTGAATTACGTCTGTCAGCTTTCCGTATACCCGACCGCTGACAGCATCTATAACGTCAAGACCGATAAGATCGGCAATAAGATAAGAGCCCTTTTTTATCGGAATGTCGTCGCGATTTGCATATATAACGGTGTTTTTGAGGAGAATTGCCGCTTCGACGGTATCAACTCCTTCGATGGTCAGTAAAACCTTATCCTTTTGAACGGAGCCGCTCAGTACTGCTTTCTCGGCAAAGCCGTCACCGCTAACCTTGGGGGCAAAGTAAATACGCTTCATTTTAGCAAGCACGGAGGGGCTATCACACCAAGGCTCAATTTTTAATGCGCCCTTAACGCCGTGAGTATTAATTATTTTTCCGATCTCTATGAACTGCTTCATAATGTCCGCCTAAATATATATTCCATTATATTATATCACTTACCCCTCTGCCATTTATGAACATACTGTAAACATTTGCTTTCTCGACTTTATTGCGCGTCCGGCTTGTGAATTGTATTAAAATTATTATTAAATCTTATTGACTAAAATCTGATAATAATGTAAAATATTTGTGGTTATACCAATACACTTCG
>JAZNXR010000064.1:0-5601 GCA_045593985.1 Eubacteriales bacterium | reverse complement strand
ATTGACAAAATGCTTTTAATCTGCTATAATATCAACCGTTGACGCTGCTATGGCTCAGTTGGTAGAGCACATCCTTGGTAAGGATGAGGTCATCAGTTCGACTCTGATTAGCAGCTCCAAAAAAGAACGAAGCTTCAGCTTCGTTCTTTTTTTGCTTTATCTTCACCGTTGATTTTTTTAAAAAGTGTGATATAATACGTAGAGTAAATAGTCTTTTAAAGGAGTCATTATGCCCCAAAATAACAGCACCAGAAATGTTTATTTGGATTTATTCAGATTCTTCCTTGCGTTTATGATCATTTGTATTCATCTTACGGGGGAGGTCTATTCATTTTTCCCGCTGTACCGTCTTTCCGTTCCTATGTTTTTTATGATCAGCGGTTATTTTCTTTACAGCAACGACTCCGGAAGGATAAGCAAAAAGGCGTCCGGTTTCGTTCGCCGTTCTTTAACTTATATGCTTGTCGGAATTTTGTTCTATACCGTTTTCGAATTCATTTGCTGCCTGATTGACGGCACGAGCGTCGGATGGTTTTTTACGACTGTCTTTTATGAGGGCAATTCTCCCCTGTTCAAGTTTTTCATCCAGAATGCACCGATCCCCTATTATACCGTCGGAGCACAAATTTGGTTTTTAATTGCCATGTTCGTTTTGTCGCTTCTGCATTTTGCGCTCGTGAAGCTGAATAAAACCGGATGGTATAAGGTGCTTGTACCTCTCTGCTTTGTTATTTACTATTTCTTCAGCGGACTTATGTATATAATTCAGCCGCACACAGATATTCCCGTTCGATATATGAGAAACGCTTGGTTTTTGGGAATTCCTTCGTTTGGTCTCGGATATTTGATTGCGCAGTTTAACTGGCACAAAAAGAGCTTTTACAAATACATTTATTTAGCGCTTGCGGTGGTGCTTTTTCTTCTGCAGATTCCCGAACACAGGCTCATTGCAAGGCCCAATTCCGCTATGGAGATGTATATTTCGGGTATTCTGTCTGCTATGTTCTTCCTGCAATTTTTCTTGGGTATCAAAAAGGCGGACTGCAAATTTTTCTATAACTTTATTGGAAAATCGGCGCCCTTTTACATCTATATTCTGCATATGGCGGTAGCCTGCGTCCTTTCACGCTTTATAACCTATTCAAGCCTGATGCTGAAAAGTGCAGTTGTATTTTTAATTTCTTTCGCGATATATGAAACCGTATTTCTGCTTTCCAAGCTCATAAAACATCTGTTTAAGAACAAAAGCGCAGCTTGACAATTCTTTGTGTTATTGACTTTTATTTACATTTGTATTATAATTATGTCAGATTATTTTTGAGGCGGTTATTATGGAAAATACTCATTATCAAGAAAAGGAAAACGTATGGCTCGGTGTTTTGGGTGCATTTCTTTTCTCACTCATCGGCGCGGCAGTTTATTTTCTTTTGAACGCTATGAAGCTGAACGAATCAATTGGCGGATTTATCAGCGTCTTTTGCGCTCTGCACGGATATGTGATCTTCGCTAAAAAGGAAAGCAAAAAGGGTATTATAATTTCCCTCGTTATTGCTACTGTTATTATTATCCTTTCGTGGTATTTCTGTTTCTGCATTGCTACTGTTAATCAATACAATATTGAGGCAAGCAAGCTCCCCGAAAGCCAGCAAAAATTGACCTCCTTGGGCGAGTTTTTGCCGCACAGCTTTGATGTTCTTGCAGATCATCCCCAAATGTTTATTTACCTTGGTCTTTCCCTGCTTTTCGGGCTCTTTGGATATTTGAGCTACGCATTCAGGCTTTTCTCCTCGGACAAGCCCAAGAACAGACGGCGTTAATAAAATGAGCTCCTTTCGTAAAGAGCTTCTCAAATATGCCGCCGACACCTATGGCACGGAGGCAGAATATCCTTGGGAAAATGCACCGAATTATGCAGTACTGCGGCATAGTAACGGCAAATGGTACGGCGTTATAATGGATATTCATCCAGGCAAGCTCGGACTTAAGGATAAAGGCGTAATTGACGTAATAAACGTCAAGGCTGATACGTTTTTGCTTTCGACGTTTTTATCACGTGACGGATATTTTCCGCCTTATCACATGACTAAAAGCAGCAATTGGGTAACCGTTACTCTTGACGGCAGAGTTGATCTTGAACAGCTTTTCTTTATACTCGATATGAGCTATGAGATAATCGATAAAAAGAAATAATTAAACCGCATAAGCGAAACGCTTATGCGGTTTTAATTTTAGAATTTTCCTCCGCGTCCGCCGCCTCGGGAGCCTCCTCCCGAGCTTCGGCTGCCTGAATTTGTATCTGCACGCCTTGTTTTCGTTACCGTGCTATACAGGTAGAGGTCGAGCTGCTTCGTTACGTTAAAGCTGCCGTTACGAACGTAATTTGATGCGGCACGCTGTGGGCGCACACTCTTTAGCTTGCTTTTCATAGAGAATACGATTATAAGAGAGATTACCGCACCTATGACTACCGCTATCAACAGGCTCGCAAGAACATCAAAGGAAAGCGCCTTATCGCAGGCATCGGCATACGCCATAAATCCGTCGTAATACTGATTTTCGCCAAAATAAGGAAGCATGGCGTTCTCAAGATCGGTTAGCTCGCTGTCACCGAATTTGTCCTCTGCCTCGCCGTAGGTATATATGTAATAATCCCTTTCGTCCATAACGAGAAGGAGCAGTATACCGCTCTTTTTCTCGCCGTAGCCGAGTGAATTATCATGATAATATGCGTCGGCATAGGAATATGGCGTTTTACTTCCTATCGTTGCTTCAGTCACGATAACAAAGTGCATTTTATGCTCTTTTACGAGTCCGATCAGCTTATTTACAAGCTGATTTTCTTCATTTTCAGTCAAGATATCAGCATTGTCAACGACGGGATATTCCCCAATATCGGGAGAAGCGAAGGTCGCAAAGGGCAAGATAAGTGCCAGAGCGATCACTATGGCGGTTATAGCTAATGTTTTCTTCATATCCGTCACCGCCTTACATCAAGTGAATAAGGTACAAAAGCGCCATTGCGGCGGCGGTTATTCCGCCAAACCACAGCCCGAGATAACGGAAAAATGCCTTCATATCCATCGGAAGATCTCCGACGAATTTGCCTGTTTGACCGTTCATTGCGAAGGTGTATCTTTTGTCCTTCCAGCTTGTCGTCATAAGCCAAACGGGAAGAAGCGCATATCGAATTCTACCCGAGTTTGTTTTGACATACGAGCGCTCGGGAACGACTGTTGCATAGCCTACGGTCGTAGATCTGAATGCATCCTCCGTGCTTCTTTTAATTCGCTCGTTTGCACGGCTTCGGCTTTGAGATGCGTCAACGTCGTATTTATCGGCAAGAAATCCTGAAAGATACGCAGTTTTGAAGTCTACCGCCTCGGAAAAATCATACGGCTCGATCGATTCCATCAAGGTATCGTCAAGCTTCAACGAGCCGTCTACCGGCACGTTATCGAAGGAGAGACTTCCCTCTCGGATCAAAGCATAGTGCATTGTTCTTGTATAGTTATAATTACTGTCACTCCAGAAGTGAGTGCGTGTTGCCCGATAGCGGATAGCCGCATCTGCATCTGTATCAAACAGCCAGAAGGGGACGTATACACCTCTGATTTCGTCAATTCGAGTTTCGTCCTTGAATACCTTGGGAAGCAGTTTTTTGCCGCTAAGGTGTTTATGGAAGCCTGCTTTTGCCGCTTCCTTATCAAGCTTGAAGGGGATAACGAGGTCGGGCCTGAGCTCGCCGCTCAGGTTTCGGGTGAACACAACGGGATTTCCGCAGTAGGGGCAGAAGGATGCCGCTGCCGTTTGCTCACAAACTATTTCACCACCGCATGACTGACAGGAATAAACCGACATTCCTTCGTCTTCGCTCCACTCGTTTGAGCTTTCGCTTTCCCAGTCGAACTCGTCTTCCTTGTCGTCAAGGCTTGAATTCTCGAGTTCTTTTATACTGTCGATATCAAATTCGGTATCACAGTATGGGCATTTCAGATTCTGCCCTTTTGTGTTGAACTCCAATTTGCCGCCGCATGACGGACATTTGTGCTCAAGAATTTCGTTTTCCACTTGTTACTCCAGATTATACATTCGTAAGTTAAGTCTGTTCGCCAATATGAACAGCCCTCTCCTGTCACAAGTAGTTTGCGCTTTGTGCAACCTACCGAGCGACACCTCTCCCAAAGAGAGAGGCGTTATTGATCAGATCATATCGGAAGCGTTAAAGGGATCGCCGCACTGCGGGCAGAACTTGGGCGGATTGGATTTATCCTCCGGCTCCCAGCCGCATTTGTTACAGCGATAGGAGGCATCAGACGGCTTCTTTGCGCCGCAATTTGAGCAGAAATTGCCGTTATTTACGCTTCCGCAGGAGCATTTCCAGCCGCTTTCGGGCTTCTTTGCGCCACAGTTTTCGCAGAAGTTTCCGCCGTTTTCATGTCCGCAAGAGCATTTCCATGTCTTTGCGGCAGCGGGAGCGGCAGGCGCCTGCTGTCCCATTGCATAGAGGTTGCCTGCGTTATTTCCGGCTGCATTCATTGCCATTCCCATACCGATAAAGCCGTTCATTGCGCCGCCCTCGTTGCTTGCAGCAGACTTCATTGCTTCAGCCTGTGCGCTAACGAGAGTTGCAGCTGCCATCGTCGGATCACGAAGAATTGCAGCACGCTGTGCTTCCTGGATAAGTCTTTCCTCGTCCTCGGGAATTGTTATCGGATTAAGGGCAATGCTCTTAACCTTTAAGCCGCGAAGCTCTGCCCACTTGCTCGAAAGCGCTTCATTTATCGCTCTTTCAAGCTCTGCCGTGTAGGCTATGATCTGATTCGGGCGGATTTCAAGAGTTGAAAGTCTGCCAAGAGCAGGCGCAAGGGCGCTGATAAATTCGGTTTTGAGCTGGGAATCAAGCTCGCCTCTTCTGAATTCGCGCTCTACGTTTCCGCATACGTTCGTATAGAAAAGAAGCGGGTTTGAAATACAGTAGGAATATACACCGGAGCAACGAACAGATACGTCGATATCAAGACCTATCTTGCTGTCAACAACTCTGAAGGGCACCGGATTCGGTGTGCCGAATTTGTTGTCATAGAGCTCCTTCGTATTGAAGTAATAAACTCTCTGATCCTTGCCCGTATCGCCACCGTAGGTGAAACGTCTGCCTATTGTTCTGAAGGTTTCGAGAATGCTTTCGCCAAGATTTCCTGCAAAAATGCTCGGCTCACTTGACGAGTCATAGGTATACTGGCCGGGCTCGGAGCAAACCTCGACGACCTTGCCCTGCTCAACGATCATCATACACTGACCGTCTGCAACCGCAATTCCAGAGCCGTTTGTGATTACGTTATCACTGCCCTTTGTGTTTGAGGAGCGACCGCTTACTCTTTTTTGTCCTTTAACGACGAGAACGTCGCTTTCAAGCGCATCACAGTAGAAGAATTCCTTCCACTGATCAGCAAGAGTGCTGCCGAGTGCGCCAATACCTGCTTTAATAAGTCCCATATTATTTTCTCCTTTTCGGATTTTATTTCGGTTTACCGTTTATTCTATTATATCAAGCATTTATTATTTTTTCAATGGCAATGAGCGATTTTTTGAGCTGTTTTGGGG
>JAZNXR010000063.1:0-5169 GCA_045593985.1 Eubacteriales bacterium | reverse complement strand
ATGCACCGGTGTTTTTCGAGATCCACATCTCGTTTTCGTTAAGAATAATAATAAGCTTAAGACCCTTGCGGCAGTTGTTCAGCGCTTCGTGGACCATCCCGCCTGTAAACGCTCCGTCACCGAGAACGGCAACGGTGTAATTGTCGCTGCCCTTCATTCTCTCCGCCTCGGCAAAGCCGATAGCAGCAGACACTGATGTGCTGCTGTGACCTGCGCCAAAGCAGTCATACTCGCTTTCTTCACGCTTTGTAAAGCCTGATAGACCGCCGCGCTGACGAAGCTTGTCAAAGCGGGGACGTCTGCCCGTCAGAATCTTATGAGTATATGACTGATGACCGACGTCAAAAATCAAATGGTCATTCGGGAAATCAAAGATCCTGTGGAGCGCAACGGTAAGCTCAACGACGCCGAGATTCGATGCAAGATGTCCGCCGTTTTCGGTCACCCTCTCGATAAGAAATTCTCTTATTTCGGAGCAAAGCGGAAGAAGCTCGTCCTTGCCCATTTTTTTAAGCTCGTCACTGTTTTCAGCACGGGCAATAAGCGGATATTTTTCCATACCGTTACCTCCTTTCGACGGAATTCTCACTTCATTATATCCTCTCACGCAAAAAAAGTCAAGTTAAAGCGCTGTTGACACCAAATCGCGGGCGTGATATAATGAAAATACTATGAAAAAGACCTATAATCTTTACCGCTGTAAGGCGCTGACGAAAAAGACGGCAAGGGGACAAATGATCTCCGCATCGGGCGTTAAGGAAGCCGAGGAAATGCTTACCGAAATGGCATTATCTCTTGATCTCATCCCCGACAAAAACGCAATAAAGGCACTCGTAAACGATAGCGAAAGCGGGCTTTATCTCTGGGTTGACGGCGATGTCTGCGCTATCGCAAGAATTGCATTCAGAGACGAAGAATATGCAAGAATAAACAGCGTCTATACCGCAAAAAGCAAGCGCGGAAGAGGCTATGCGGGCGCGCTCGTCTCTGCTCTTTCGCAAATGATAATCGAAAGCGGCTTAACCCCGACGATCCTTGCAGACGAAAGCAACCCCGTCTCAAACTCTCTCTATTCCTCGCTCGGATTTGAGTGCGTGGGGAAAATATATGAACACCTGAAAAATGACGTTCCGCAGAGCGAAAACGCAATATTTTATTTAAGGTAATGCTATGGAAAACATCATTGAAATCAAAGATCTGAAAAAATATTACGGTGAGGTAAAGGCAGTCGACGGAATAACCTTTTCGGTTAAAAAAGGCGAGCTTTTCGCCTTTCTTGGGCTCAACGGCGCAGGAAAAAGCACAACGATCTCGGTAATATGCGGCTCGCTGAAAAAGGACAGCGGCGAGGTTCTTATCGACGGCATAAGGATCGAAGAGAAGCCGGACGAAATCAAGTCTCGCCTCGGTGTCGTATTCCAGAATTCCGCCCTTGACAAGCCCCTTTCGGTCTATGAAAATCTGAGAAGCCGTGCCGCCCTCTACGGCATAACGGGCAAGGCGTTCGAAGAACGCCTGAAGGAGCTAAGTGAGCCTCTTGACCTCAAAGAGATCCTAAAGCGCCCCGTCGGCAAGCTGTCAGGCGGTCAGAGAAGACGAATAGATATCGCGCGTGCAATGATACACCGCCCCGATATTCTCATTCTTGACGAGCCGACAACGGGACTCGATCCGCAGACAAGACAAAACGTCTGGGCAGTCATAAACGACCTGCGCAAAAATGAAGGAATTACGGTATTTCTGACAACGCACTATATGGAGGAAGCCGCAGAAGCGGATAACGTAGTCATTCTCGACTCGGGCAAGATTGCCGCCGAGGGCTCTCCGCTTTACCTCAAAAACCGCTTTTCCGCAGATGCCCTCTCGCTCTATTCAGTAAGCGAGGAGGACGTCAAATCATTCAACCTGCCCTACATACCGATAAACGGCGGCTTCAAGGTCTTTATGGGCGATACCTCCGTTGCAACCAAGCTTATAACAACGTATCCCGAGCTTTTCCGTGACTACGAGCTGACGAAGGGCAAAATGGACGATGTTTTTCTTACCGTAACGGGAAAGAAGCTTGAAGGAGGAGAGACAAAATGAAGTCAACGCGTGCGCTCATCAGAAGAAATATAAAGCTTTTCTTCTGCGACAAGGGAATGTTCTTTACCTCGCTCATCACTCCCCTTATACTCATATTGCTTTTCGTTACCTTTCTCGGAGAGGTATATCACGACGCCTTCCTTTCGGCGATCCCCGAGGGAATGACAATATCAAAATCGCTTGAAAACGCATTCGTTAACGGTTGGCTGTTTTCCTCGCTTCTCGGCGTATGCACCGTAACAGTCTCCTTCTGCTCCAATCTTCTTATGGTGCAGGACAAGGTAAACGGAAGCCGTGCCGACCTTGACGTCTCCCCCGTTTCGGGATCGGCTCTTGCGATTTCCTATTACATAGCCTCCGCAATATCCACGCTGATAATTTGCATCAGCGCTCTTGCCGTATGCCTTGCGATAATGGCGTTTACAGGCTGGTATCTGTCGGCTTATGACGTAATAATGACGGTAGCCGATACAGTTCTGCTCGTTCTTTTCGGAACGTCGCTTTCCTCAATAATAAGCCATTTTCTGACAACGCAGGGACAAATGTCTGCCGTCGGCACGATAGTAAGCTCGGTCTACGGCTTCCTCTGCGGCGCTTATATGCCGATATCGAGCTTCGCTCCCGCAATAAGAGCCTTCATCTCCCTACTCCCCGGCACCTACGGCACGTCGCTTCTTCATCTCCACCTTATGCAGGGCGTTTATTCCGAGCTTGAAGGTAAAATACCGATCCAGGCGATCGACGGGCTGAAAACCGCCTTTGATGCCAAGCCCGAATTTTTCGGACATAACCTGAATGAGGGAACAATGTTCGCAATACTCATCGGCTCGGTCGCAGTCCTCATAACGGTCTACGTCATCATTTGCAGTAGGAAAACAAGGAAATAATTATAAAACACCGCCTCGGCGGTGTTTTTCGTTAATCAAGGTCTTGCCTCATAACCTCAATTGCAATTCTCGCACCGAGGCGAAAGCCGTAAGAAAAAATCTCACGCTGACACATATTGTCAAGCTCGTCTTCGCAATCGTCAAGCTTTTCAAATATCGCCTTTTGTTCGTCGGACATCGTGTCTTTCAGATCTTTTCTGTGCTTGCGTATGTATTCTATAAGATCCGACATCTGTTCACTCGATTCACGGTAGTTTTCAATCGGGCATAGATTTCCGTACCATAATTCTTCAAGTATTTTTTGCATTGTTGTACTCCTTTTGCGTTTCTTTGCAATAACATTATACTCAATGTTTGAGTATTTGTCAATACTCAATTTATGAGTGTGGTAATATGTTTTTAAGGTGGTGATAACAATGACGGATTACAGAACACGTATGCGAAACATTCGAGAAGATCTCGACTTAACACAAAGTGAAGTCGGAAAAATACTGAACAAATCGCAGCAAGGGTACAATCATATTGAAACCGGTAGAGCAGAACTAAAAATTGAAGATCTTATAAAATTATGCAAATTTTATAACCTGTCCGCCGACTATATCATCGGACTTACCGACAAAAAGAATTAAACCTTAAAACACCGCCTCGGCGGTGTTTTTTACGCTCCGTTCGGTCCGAAAACAAATATAAGTTTCGCCGCGTTGTTTGTAGGGACAGGCGTCCTCGACTGTCCGCGCCAAAACGGTGTTACATCCCTTCGGACACCTCATCCACCGCAGACGCAACGTCTGCAGTCCCCCTCCCCCAAGGGGAAGGCTAACAACGCGGCGATTCTTCGGCACGTTAATCGTAGGGACAGGCGTCCCCGACTGTCCGTTTTGAAACAATGTTACTTTGCCTTGGCATAAGGTTGCTTCGCAACCTACACCTCATCCGACGCCTTCGGCGCCACCTTCTCCCGCTGGAGAAGGTATCGGCGGGAGGTAACCCCCCGCCCTACAAAATCGTGGCAAGTCGTTTGAGCGTTTTTTAACAGAGTGAACGTGGGAGCAGCGGGGCGTCGAGGACGTCGCCCCCTACAATGACGTGGGAGCAACAATAAAACGTCACAAAGCTTCCCTAAACCGAAAAGGGAATCCAAAGGGGAAAACGTGTGCAGAATTTTGCTTTTGCAAAATTCAAACGGTTGTCCCCTTGGCACGCTTTCTTTTGCGCAGGTTTGCGAAGCAAAACTGCTTGTTTCATTTGCGTGGGCAAAGAAAAGCGGAAAAAACTCATCTTGACAAATTTCAACAACAATAATATAATCATACTACAAATCTATCCCAAAAAATCAGGACGCAAAAAATGAAAATAAACATGGAAACCGACTACGCCTTCCGCATAATGCGTGCGCTTGCTCGCAAGGGAGAGCTGACCGACGCATCGACTATCGCAGAAAGCGCTGCGGTGCCGCAGAGATTTACGTTAAAGATCCTCGGCAAGCTCGTCACCTCCGGTCTTGTAACCTCAAAAAAAGGCGCAAACGGCGGCTACACCCTCTCACGTGATCCCAAGGAAATAACACTGCTCGATATTCTCGAGGTAATCGAAGGCCCGATAGTTATGTCAAAATGTCTCGGCGATGACTTCGTATGCCGTCATGACGGCGTGAATGAGCATTGCGACTGCTTCTTCAACCGAGTTTTCGATGAAATCTCGATGACGATAGCAAACAAGCTCAAAAACGTAACGGTAGCAGACTCGATATGAATAACCGTGTAGAAAACTCCGACCTCCTCCTCGACACAGCGCAGCTTGCAGCACTCATAGTGCTTGAAAGCGGCGGCGAGACCTCGCGCGCAGAGGAGATCGCAACGATAATCTGCAAAAGCGGAGGCAGAGAAGCCGAAGCGATAGTTCTGCCGACAGGCGCCTTTCTCACGGTCAAAAACTGCGAGGGCAAAAAAACGTCAGCCGCGGCAAGAATAAAGATCAGAGGCGTAAATCTTTATAAGGTCGAAAGAGCAAACGCATATTCAAGAGATTTTTCGGCAGGAAAGATAACTCTTTCCGAGCTGTACGAAAGCCTGTCGAAGCTCCGCACAAGCGTGCTGTATTCAAAGACCGCAGTAATTCTTGCGTCGGGGCTGTCTGCCGCGATGTTCACGCTTCTGTTTGAAGCGGTCCTTAACTTGTCGTGCCTGTTCGATATGCT
>JAZNXR010000062.1:0-8085 GCA_045593985.1 Eubacteriales bacterium | reverse complement strand
TCTGCGTCTTGACAAGCTGTAAAAATGCTGTTAGAATAAATATTGAAGAAAAACACGGAGGGTTCCTTATGAAAAACGTACAGATTTATACCGACGGTGCCTGCAGCGGAAATCCCGGTCCCGGCGGATACGGAGCAATTCTTGTTTATAAGGATTTCGAGCGGGAGCTTTCCGAGGGATTTATCGAGACGACAAACAACCGTATGGAGCTTCTCGGCGCAATCAGAGCTCTTGAGCTTCTTAAGGAGCCGTGCCGTGTTTTGCTTACTTCCGATTCAAAATACCTCGTCGACGGCATAAACCTCGGTTGGGCGAAGAAGTGGAAGAGCAATAACTGGTTTAAGCCCGATAAAAAGAAGGCGCAGAACATCGACCTTTGGGAGCAGCTTCTCGTTCTTAACGAGCGCCACGACGTGACCTACGTTTGGGTGAAGGGGCACGCAGGGCATCCCTATAACGAGCGCTGTGACCGCCTTGCCGTTGCCGCAATCGAAAGAATAAAGAACGATTCAAACGTATAAAATAACCGAGAGCAACCCTCTCGGTTGTTTTTTTGGTAAGCATCGTTGACTTTATGGGCGTTTTATGTTATAATGTTTACATTGATAACCTTAAAATTTCGGTGTTAAGGAGAAAACTATGGCTAAATACAATACCAATTTCGTGTATGAGACCGAAGAAGTTACGACTGTCAGAGAGCTTATTGAGCGTTCGGCGTTGCTTTATTCCGAGCGTCCCGCTTTTTTGTATAATGAGGACGGAGAAATAAAAGAAATAACCTACGGCGAGGTGCTTAAGCGTGTCAAGGCGCTTGCGACCTATCTCCGCAGCAAGCTTCCCGAGGGCTGTAAGATCGCAGTAACGGGCAAAAACTCGTATAACTGGGTAATTTCCTATCTTGCGGTTACTTCCGGCGTCGGCATTATCGTTCCGATAGATAAGGATCTTCGCGGCGAGGAGATCGCTGATCTTATAAAGGATGCCGAGGCGGATGCGGTTATTTATTCTCCCGAGCAGGAGGAGAAGCTGGCTCTTGTTCCCGATACCGTTATGAAGCTCAGTATGGACGGTATGGACGCTTACTACGATGAGGGAAATGCTCTTATCGAAAACGGCGACACGTCTTACCGTGACCATAAGATAAATCCCCATGCTCTCGGCTCGCTTCTCTATACCTCGGGCACGACTGGGGTTGCAAAGGGAGTTATGCTCTCGCAGTATAATATCTGCTTTGACCTGACTCACGCTCTTCGCAGAGTCAGGATCTATCCCTCTGATGTTGTGCTTTCCGTAGCACCTCTCCATCATACCTATGAGACGACCGTAGGCTGTCTGCTTGTTTTGTATTCGGGCGCAGCAATCGCATACAACACCTCCCTTAAGCGTTTGCAAGCGGAATTAAAGCTCTTCCGTCCGACTGTAATGGCGGTTGTTCCGCTTATTCTCGAAACCTTCCGCAATGCCATTCTTAAGAAATACAATAAGATCAAGGGCGGCAGACTGATTTTCTCGCTCCAGAGAGCAGCTTCCGACGTGACGGGTAATAAGGCAGGTAAAAAAATATTCAGCATAATAAGCGAAACCTTTGGCGGACGTCTTCGCCTTATGGTATGCGGCGCGGCTCTGCTTGCTCCCGAGGTGTTCCGTGATTACGAGCGTTTCGGTATTAAGCTTATGATCGGTTACGGTCTTACCGAAACTGCGCCTATTTCGTTAATGCATAACGATTTTTATACCTGCGCCGATGATATCGGTTATCCCGTGTCGGGTGTTTCGGTCAAGCTTGACGATGTGAACGAGGAAGGCGTTGGTGAGCTTCTTGTCAAGGGGCCGAACGTAATGCTCGGCTACTATAAGAATCCCGATGAAACGGCAAGAGTTATGACCGAGGACGGCTATTTCCGCACGGGCGACCTCGCTCGGCAGAAGCCGAACGGCGCATATCAGATCGCGGGCCGTGCAAAGAGCATGATCGTTTCTCCCGGCGGCAAAAAGATATTCCCTGAGGAGCTTGAGCTTTATCTCGAAAAGAGCGAATATATAAAGGAAACTCTCGTTTACGAGGAAAATGACGATGAGGGCAGAAGAATTGCCGTCGCAATAATCGTTGACGAGGAAAACGTGTCTTGTAAGCTCGGAATGAACGAGGGCGACGAGGGCTATTCCGAGGCTGAATATGAGCTTATCAACAAGCTCGTTAAGGACGTAAACTCGCAGTTCCCGAATTACAAGCACATCGGTAAGGTCTATATAAGAAAGACCGACTTCGTCAAGACCACGACGAGAAAGATAAAGCGCAACGCACCCGAAAATCTCGATAATAATTAAGGAATAACTATATATTATGAGAACGGCAAATGAAGCAAACAAGGAAAAATTTCTGAAGGCGGCGGTGAGCGAGCTTGAGGAGCACGGCGTTGCTGATTTTTCGATTCGCCGTGTGGCGAAAAGATGCGGCGTTTCCTGTGCGGCTCCCTATAAGCATTTCGAAAGCAAAAACGATCTGCTTGTCGAGGTGATGCGATACATCAGCCAAAAGTGGTGCGATGTCCTTTACGATACCGTAGAGTCGCATAGGAATGACACCGTAAGAGAGCAGCTCATTGCGATCTGCATGGCGTATATTGCGTTTCTTTGCACCTATCCCGAATATCAGACGATTCTGTATATGAGCGATAGAGTTTTTGAGCCTGAGGTTTTGGCAGAAAAAAGCAAGGTCTCAGGCACAACGATGGAGCTTATAGGAAAATATTGCAGCGATTCTAATATCGGCGAGGAGATCAAGATAAGAAAATTCTTCGTCGTGCGCTCCCTGCTTTTCGGCGGAGCGATAATGATAAATTCGGGCATGCTTCCGTTTAACGGCGAAACGATGAATATGATACGGGGCAATATCGAAAGAGAATTTGATATTGCGTAAAAGAGGTTCAGGGCATATTTGCTTTATGACTTCATTTTCCCCGACGGTTTATGATCGTCGGGGGATTTTTTTGTCTTTGACTCTTGATATATTGACAAAGATTTGTTATAATATATAATTAGATAAATATAAGTACCTATTAAAGGAGACTGTCATGAAAATACTCGACCTTATAACCAAAATTTCCGAGGGATATCTCGATGCTGCCTTCACCTCTCTTTACGGTGAAGAAAACGTAGAAGCACAGAGAGTGCGCTACACAGAGGCTGTAAAGGAATTCGGCTCGATCTATGGCGAGGATAGAGATGTTAATCTTTTCTCTGTTCCCGGCAGAAGCGAAATATCGGGCAACCATACCGACCATAACCGTGGCTGCGTAATTGCGGCGGCGATCGACCTCGATATCATCGCAGTTGCTTCTATGAACGGCAACGACACCGTCAGAGTAAAGAGTAAGGGCTTCCCCGAGGACGTAGTTACCTGCAATCCCGCAGGCCCCGACGAGTCGCTTTTCAATTCTTCGTCCTCTCTTATCTCGGGCGTTTGCGCAGGCTTCAAGAATCGAGGCTATAACGTCTGCGGCTTCGATGCATATACGACTTCAAACGTACTCAAGGGCTCGGGTATTTCCTCCTCTGCCGCTTTTGAGGTAATGATCGGAAACATTCTCAACTATTTCGTAAACGGCGGCAACATCTCAAATGCAATCATCGCAGAGATCTCCCAGTATGCCGAGAACGTATACTTCGGTAAGCCTTCGGGACTTATGGATCAGACCGCCTGCGCTGTCGGCGGATTTTCCTACATAGACTTTGCCGATCCCAAGGCGGCAAAGATCGAAAAGCTCGGCTTTGACCTCAGCAAGGAGGGCTATTCCCTCTGTATCACCAATACGGGCGGCAACCACGCTGACCTTACCGGTGACTATGCGGCAGTTCCTGCAGAAATGAAGGCGGTAGCAAGAGAATTCGGTCAGGAGGTCCTTCGCGGTCTTGACGTTAACGCTCTCTTTGCCCGTGCAGGCGAGCTTCGTGAAAAGGTAGGCGACAGAGCTCTTCTTCGTGCCTACCACTTCATTACCGAAAATGATAGAGTTCCCGTTCTTGCCGACTGCCTGCGTAACGGCGATCTTGACGGCTTCTTCTGCGGAATCAAGGCGTCGGGACGCTCATCCTTTATGTGGCTCCAGAACGTATACACCGTCAAAAACGTAGCAGAGCAGGGCCTTTCCCTCGCTCTTGCTGTGACCGAGCATGCTTTGTCGAGTACTGCCCGTCCTTCCGCATGGCGTATTCACGGCGGCGGATTTGCAGGAACGATTCAGGCATTCGTTCCGAACGAGGACGTACCTGCCTACAAGAAGGAGATCGAAAGAGTATTCGGTGAAGGATCCTGCACCGTTCTTAAGGTAAGAGTAGACGGAGCAATCAAGGTTCTCTAATAAATTTCACGAGGGTAGATATGTATATAGAATCCCTACAAATAATATCGTTTGCAGGAATAAGCGGATATGAGCTTTCTCTTGCAAACGGTGTGAATATACTTCACGGAAGTAACGAAGCGGGCAAAAGCACGATTGCTGAATTTATCCGCTACGTTCTTTACGGCTTTAACGGTAAGGCCGACCGTGAAAGATATATCGGCTTTGATTCGAACACCGTTGCGGGTAGTATTGTGATCTGTGACGGCGACAAGCGGTATAGAGTCGAAAGAAGAACTGTCGGAGCGAAGGATGCTTCTTCTGTCTATGACCTCGAAAACGGCAGCATCTGCTATGACGGAAAAGTGCCGGGCGAGGTTTTCCTCGGAATGCCGTCAGGACTCTTTGCAAGCACGGCATTCGTCGGTCAGACGGGCGGAAGCCGCATTAACGGCAAAGATACATCGGAGCTTCTCGATAATCTTCTTTTTGCTGCCGACGAGGGCGTGAACGTCAAAAAGGCGCTTAAGCGTCTTGATGACGAAAGGATCGTTCTTCTTCACAAGAACAAAAAGGGCGGTAAGATATTCGCTCTTGAATGTGAGCTTACCGAGCTTGATTCTCGCGCTGAAAAGGCAAGAAATGACGGCAGAGAGCTTCTCGTAATAGAAAATAAGCTTAAGGAAAACGACGAGACGCTTGCAAGCGACCGAGCAAAGCGAGCGGTATATGCATCAGGCCTTGAGGATTACGCTCTCGGAAAGAGCCGTGAGGGCAAGGCGCGCTTAAAGCAGCTTGAAGAAAAATATCAGGCGGCAAGTGATGCTCTCGCCGCACATAGAGCAAAGCACACAAGAAAAGGTTTTTTTCCGGATTCTAATTATTTACAAGCGCTGCGTGATTGCGCTAATGCGGTTGAAGGCTGCGACAAAAAAATCGAAGGCGTGGAAAGACGTCTTGATAATCTCAACAGAGAAATGGAAAAGAATCGCCGTGAGCGTGAGGAAGCTCTTCGCATAAACAACGAAAAGAAAGCCAGAATTTCCTCTAAAAGAGGCCTTATTCTTACACTCGGTGTTATTTGCATCGTGCTTTCAATTCTCTCTACTGCGCTTTGCGCCGTAATGTTTATCGGCGGAAAACAGGGAGCGGGTATCGCTATCGGGCTTTTGACCGTTGCGATTTTTGCGGGAATGATAGGATCGTTTTCGCTTGTTAAGAAGTATTCTCTTGAGATCAAGGAGCTTGAAGATAAGGCGCTTGTTCACGATGACGGTCTTGAAGCGAGGCTTGACATCATCCGTGATGACCTTGAGGAGCATAGGGCTGACCGTGCAAAATACATTATGGCGCTTAACGATCTTTGCGTAAAATGGGATATTAAATATTCCAAGTCGCTTTCCAAGGAGCTGTACGATATCATTGATACCGCAAAGCGGCTTGAAACCGAAGCGGAGCATGCAAGAATCGCCTACGTTCAAATGAAAACGGAGGCAGAGGAAAGACGTCCCTCCGAGCCTATTGATGACGGCAGAGAAATCAGCATTCCCGAGGATTTTGATTACCGAGACTTTGACCGCAAGCTGAAGCTTGCCGAGGAATCAATCCGACGCAAAGAGGAAATCAAGCATAATCTTGAGGTGCGCCGTGCAGAGCTTTCGGCAATAACGGAGCATCCCTATGACATTGATGAGCTTATTAAGAGCGCAGAAAGCGAAAAGCTTATACTCAGTGAACGCCTCGATGCGCTTTCGCTTGCCTACTCTATGATAGAAACGGCGTCCGAGAATATGCGCCGTTCCGTTTCACCCCGACTTTCACACGGAGCTTCGGAGAAGATGGCATCGCTTACCGACGGCAAGTATGACGAAATCGGTGTTGACGGCGAATTCTCCCTCACCTTCCGTCCCCAAAGCGGCGAGGGAAGGATAACGAAGGGCGAAGCGTTTATGAGCGCAGGAACATCGGATATTACCTATGTTTGCTTGCGACTTTCGCTTTCGGAGCTTATTTCGGGCGGCAAGAAAATACCGATGGTATTTGATGAGAGCTTCTCCCGTCTTGACGATGTCAGACTTACGAATATGCTGGCTCTTCTTGCGGGCGTAGATGGTCAGGCAATAGTCCTTACCTCAAACGGCAGGGAAGAGGACATTATGAAAAATAATAATCTTTCCTATAACTATATAAATCTTGGATAAAATTCAAACAAATGTTTGACTTTTTGTTCGGACTGTGATATACTGTATTCGTAGGAAAAACGGGGAGGTACAAAAAAATGAAATACTCTCCGAATACCTGCGCTTGCTTCACGGGACACAGAGCAATGACGGAGGACGAGATTAAAAAAGCATCCTCGCTTGTGTCAAAGCAGATAACCGAGCTTTACGGCAAGGGAATAAAAAACTACTTTGCAGGCGGAGCGCTCGGCTTTGACCTTGCTGCTGCCGTTACCGTTCTTAATATGAAGCGGGTATATCCCGATATAACTCTCTTTCTTGCGCTTCCTTGCCCCGAGTATATGAGCAAATGGCGCAGGTCGGAAATTGAGCTTTTCGAGCGAGTTCGTGCTCGCGCGGACGGTGAAGCTTACGTGAGTGACAGTTATCATATGGGATGTATGCAGAAGCGAAACAGATATATGGTCGATAGAAGCACCGTCTGTATTGCCTACATGAGAGAAAAGCGGGGCGGTACTTACAATACCGTAGCCTATGCGCTCAAAAGGGGGCTTGAGGTCATAAATCTTGCCGATGCCCCAATAACTGATCAAATCAGATTTGACGTCTGATCGGAGGAAAATTTGAAACGAATATTGGTTTTACTTCTCTCAATTGCCCTTGCGCTTCCGTTTGCTTCCTGCAGTAAGCCGAAGCCGCTTGAGATAAGTGAGGAGAAGGCGTTTGAAGTACTATATGAGCTTGTACCCCTGTCACACGAGCTGAACGTTATTTTCTTTGGCTCGGGACTTCCTCACGAGGAGGGCGATTACGACAGCACGACCTATGTCGAGGTCGATTTAACGAAAAGCAAATACGGCTCGATTCCCGAAATCAAGCTGGCGGCAGAGCGGGTATATTCCCAAAAATATCTTAAATCGGTCTACGTCAATATGTTTGTCGGATCTAAAACGACAAGCGCCGACGGATTGCTTGACAATGATGTCAGCCCACGTTATAAGGTAATTGACGGCAAGCTGATGATTGATGCAAGCTACGATGAGGTTGAGATAATGGGGATCCTCACCGTTGTATCAACGAAGGTCATAGCGAAAACACCTGAATACGTCAGCGTTGATGCTGTTTGCAACGATGAAAACGGAAATGAAATTAACAAGCGCTTCTTTTTGACGCTTGAAAACGGAGTATGGCTCCTTGACGGGCCTACTTACTGATAAGGAGAAATAAATTATGGCTAAAGCTACACCCAAGAAGCCGGTTGAAATGCCCGGCAACGATGCTGAAAGAAAAAAGGCACTTGACGTTGCGATAACTCAGATTACGAAGCAGTACGGACAGGGTGCGATCATGCGCCTCGGCGAAAACAACGCTATGAGCGTAAGCGCAATTCCGACCGGCTCGCTCACCCTTGACCTCGCGCTCGGTATAGGCGGAGTTCCGAAGGGAAGAATCGTTGAGATATACGGTCCCGAGTCCTCGGGTAAAACAACGATCACACTTCATATTGCGGCAGAAGCACAGAAGCAGGGCGGCGTTGCGGCGTTCGTTGACGCAGAGCATGCGCT
>JAZNXR010000061.1:0-37174 GCA_045593985.1 Eubacteriales bacterium | reverse complement strand
GGTCTTTTTGCCTTCACGGTAAAGTATATTTCTTGCTGCTGCGTATTTGTAGCAGTCATTTTTCATCATATCAGGCTCGGAGAAGTCACTTCTTGCAGCCTGTGCGCCCGCCATCATTGCATCGATATCAATTCCCGCAACAGCAATGGGAAGAAGTCCGACTGCGGTAAGAACCGAATATCTGCCGCCGACATCATCCGGCACTACGAAGGTCTCATAGCCCTTTTCGGTTGCAAGCTCCTTCATCTTTCCCTTCGCCTTGTCGGTGGTGATGAAGATTCTTTCTCTTGCGCCCTCCTCGCCGTACTTCTTTTCAAGAAGCTCGCGGAAGATACGGAACGCAATAGCCGGCTCGGTAGTCTTTCCGGACTTGGATATTACGTTGATGCAAATGTCCTTGCCCTCGCAAATCGAGAGAAGCTCGTTAAGATAAGCGGAATTTATGTTGTTTCCCGCAAAATATACGTCGGGAGTATCCTTTTTAAGCGCATTATAGAAGGGGCTCTTGCAAAACTCAATTGCTGCTCTTGCGCCGAGATAGGATCCGCCGATGCCGATAGCGATAAAGATGTCGCAGGACTTCTTTATCTTCTCGGCTGCCGCCTTGATACGGGAAAATTCTTCTTTGTCATAATTTACGGGAAGATCAACCCAGCCGATAAAATCATTGCCGGCGCCGCTTCCGTCACGTAAGGTTTTTACCGCCGCGCTGACATCGCCCGAGATAGCAGAGAGCTTCTCGTCGGTGATAACATCGGAGGCATATTTGGTATTAAGTCTGACTGCCATTGAAAAAAACCGATTGCCTTTCTTATAGTTATAATAATTATACATTATTTCAAGCGATTTTGCAATAGCAAACTATAAATATTCAAAACTTTTTTATAGGAATCGCAAAAGATGCGGAAGTTGACAACGGGAAAATAATATGTTATAATCACACCGTGACCGAGAGATATGCTCGCGCGGTATCATGCCGTAAGGTATTACCGTGAGGAAAGTCCGGGCTTCGTAGAGCAAGGGTAACGGATAACGTCCGCCGAAGGCGACTTCAGGGAAAGTGCAACAGAAATAAACCGCCGCGAATGCGGTAAGGATGGAAAGGCGAGGTAAGAGCTCACCGGCTCTCGCGGTAACGCAGAGCAAATGTAAACCCTACCCGAAGCAACTCCCCATATAGACTGATTTTTCACTGCCTGCTCGGCAGATTGTCTTGGGGCGGCTGGAGCATTGCGGTAACGCAATGTCGAGATAGATGAGCATAGGTCTTTGCCTTGGCAAGACAAAGACGACAGAACCCGGCTTACATTTTCGGTCTGCTCCCCATACGGGGAGCGCTTTTTGTTTTACGGAAAATAAAAAACTGCGCCTTGGCGCAGTTTTTTACATTCAATATTAGGTTTCCGATTCGCCGCCGGCATTGGCAATTCTATCAGTGATCTTATTAAGCTCGGCTACGAATTTGCCCTGCTCCTCAGGGAAGTCGTTAAGCTTTTTGAACATATCAGCAGTCTTGTTGCTCCACTCCTCGATCTCGTCAGGCCATCTGCCAACCATTGCGGAAAGCACGGGATTGGTAGGATCTGCCGCAAACGAAATGAGGAAGTTTACGTACTCGGTTGCCCACTCGTCATATTCTTCGATGAGCGATTCCCAATCGGGAGCCTTCGGAGGCTCGGGAGCAGGCTTTTCCTCTTCGTTACAAGCGAACATCGAGAGCATAAGAATTCCGCAAAGAAGCATAAGTAAAAATTTTTTCATTGTTTTTCTCCTAAAATATATTTTATTTTTTATTATTATCAGTATAGTTTATCGATTACGGCTGATATTCGCTCGACCAGATACGTGCCTTATAAAACCGTCCCTGCGTTGTCGAGATAGTCGTAAGGGTTCTCGTATCCTTCGGAATATAATAGACGAATGTCGTGTTCCAGCCGCCGCCTTGTCCGTTATCGTCGCCGCCGTCATGCTCGGTATAAAACATATCTCCGTTTTCAAAAACACCTGCCGATCTTATCCATTGTGTCTTTGCACCCTCAACGTCGGGATAAGCGTCGGCAAAGGTCTTTGTGACCTTGTTGTAGAAATAAACGTGACTTGCAGTTGTGAGAATAAGCATATCGGGGTTGCCCATATATGCCTGAAGATCGTGCAGACCGCCATCAGGCGTGATAACGCTTAAATCTTCGTTCTTCTTAACAGAAATAGATCCGTCGTCATTAAGGATAACCTCATAAGCGAAAAGCATATTTGATCCGGCGCACCAAAGGACATTGTTTTTAGGATCCCAAAGAGCGCCGTGGGCATCGGGATGCTCGATCTCGAGCTTATGCTTGTCGGGATCTTTGCCGTTCAAGTTGAAGAAGCGGAATGAATTACCCGAGGATCCTCCGACAACCATCACGCCGTTCGGAAGGATCTCAAGGCTGTGCGCATTGGCGGGGGCGTCACTTGTCGACCAGATGACCTCCTTGGTATCGTAGGAAACCATTTCCGCCTGCTTTCCGCCCGTCATAAGCACAACCTCTCCGTAAGGGGCGAAGCGGCGGAATTTGAAGCCGCTTATCGTTGTGCAGAAGGTTGTCGTATAACTCCAAATAGGAGAGGTCATTTCTCCCTTTGAAATATCGTAAGCCGCAACCATTTTCTCGGGACGTTGAATTCCAAGTCCTATCATATACGTTCCTCCTCTGTTACCCTTTATGACTATCCATATAGTTTTGCAGTATTATCTGCGCCGAAAGAGTATCGACGTTTTCCTTGCGCTTTTTTCCGCGTGTATCGGTCATATTCATAATGCTGTGCGCAACCATAGTCGTACAACGCTCGTCAAAGAGGTGAACGGGCTTACCCGATTCCCTTTCAAGCTCCGAAGCAAACTTCTGTGCCTTAAGCGAACGGTCACCGACCGTGCCGTTCATATTGATCGGATTTCCGACAACGAACTCGTCGATTCCGTATTTTTCCGCTTGCTCAAGTATAATGGCAATCAGCGCACGTCTGCCGGGCGCCTTGAAGGTGCCAACGCCGCAAGCGAGTATTCCAAGCGGATCGCTCACCGCAATTCCGGTGCGAACGTCTCCGCAGTCTATTCCCATAAGGCGCTTCACTTGAAATCCACCTTTCCGAACGGCATCGAATTGTAGCTTCGGCAGGCAACAACACCGTCCGAAACGGCCTTTACCCATTCAATAAGGTCGTTAAGCGCTTCCCCTCGGCAGAGATCGTTATAGATCTCGTGTCGGGCATCGGGATACAGCTTCATTTTAAGCTCGTTCATTTCGTGATCGGTCAGCGCTTCGTATAGCTCTTTAATTCCCTCTCCGCTTTCGGCAAGAGGATCCTTATCGCCCGATACGATAAACACAGGAAGTGAAATCGGCACGCTTTCTACCCATTCGCCGCCCGATATTGATATAAGAAGCTTGAACAGCTCTCTCATTGCGACGGCTGTGAATTTGAAGGTGCAATATTTATCGTTATTATACCGCTGACGGACAGAGGGATAACGGGTTAGCCACGATACACTGTCTTTTTCGGCTTCAAAGCCCTTGTTGTACGAGCCGAAGGCGAGCTTGTCAAGAAGCTTGCTTCGGTGGCCTTCTCCCTTGATCTTACATATAAGGCTCGCAAGAAATTTTGCCGCACCAAGCGGCTGATTTCCCGCTGTTGTTCCGCTGAAAACCGCACCGTCTATATCGTTATATTTCGTGACGTAATCACGCGCAACAAACGAGCCCATACTATGCCCGAAAAGTATATAGGGCAAGCTCGGATAGCGCTTGCGCACTATTCCGTTAAGAAGGTGAAGATCCTCGGTGAGCCTCTCGTAATCGGTAAAAAAGCCAAGCTTTTCGTCAGGCACCGTCGGGCCGTGACCGAGATGATCGTTACCGCAAACGACAATACCTGCGTCGGTCAAGGCGGAAACGAAGCCCTCTTTTTCGTAGCGTTCAATATACTCGCACATTCCGTGGCTTATCTGAAGCACGGCAAAGGGGTTTCCCTTCGGAATGTAGATATAATACGGGACGGTATTCACGCCATCTGATGACGGATAATTTCCCGTTATTTTTTCGTAATTACAGATCATCGACATCGTAATCTATCTCGTTTTTCTTAACAAATCTTCGAACGTCCTCGAAGTACGGATATGCACGCATACCGCCGCCCCTTGTCAGGAATACGGCACTAACGATCGTTGCAAAATCGCAGGCACGGGCAATATCACAGTCCGAGCGAAGATATTCATAAACCAAAGCCGCACCGAACGCATCGTCGCTTTCAACGCCCTTGGGCTGGGGAACGTCATACGCCGACACAAAGGTCGAGAACTTTCCGTCAAAAAGGAAGGTTCCTCGCTCACCGAGTCGAATGATAACGTGCTTCGCCTTAACTCTTTGTGAAAGCGCTATGCAGGCACGCATGCATTTTTCCTGATCGGACGGGCGTATTCCCGTATATTTAAGAGCGCCGTTTTCATCGGTAACGAGTATCTCGCATCCGCCTATTCGGGAAAGCGGATATCTTGACGGATCAGGCAGGGTTAAAAGAAACAAAGGAAGCCCATGGCTGTTCGTTTGGCTTACCGCCTCGTCAATGATTTTCTCGGGAAGTGCGCCGTGAAGGATAACGGCATCGGGATATGAAATGAACGCCTCTTCTACATCGCTCTCGGTAAACTTTCCGATAGCGCCGTTATAAGCAATCGTCTTTTCGTTACCGTTATAGTCCTTGATTATTATGTCAATGGGCGTGCTTTCGCCTCTCTTTTGCGGCGAATACCGGGTATCTACCCTCTCGCTTTCGAGATAGTCGACAAGCTCCTTCTCGTATGTGTCGTTGCCGAGCGCAGAACACAAAACCGCATCCGCACCAAGCCGTGCAAGGGCAACAGACGATATTACACCCTTTCCGCCGGGAAAATAATCAACGCTCTCCGCCTCGCTTCTTCCGTTGCGTTCAGGCATTGTATCGGTTGTAACAACCATCTCGGTTCTTGCGTCGCCTATGACAAGTATTCTCGGTTTAAGCACTTGTATCAGCTCACTTTCGTATTTTTGTACTTTCATTATATCAAAAAAATATGTCGAACGCAACACAGTTTTTTGAACATATATAAAAAACGGCAAAAAAAGGTTCAAAATGGCGCAGAAATCGCTTAAAAAGCGTCCAAAACGAGCCGTTTTTGGCACGGTTTTATTGACTTTTTTGCGGTGACGTGGTAAAATTTTTTCATCAACAATCAGGAGAACAAGATGTCAGAACAAATTTTGGTTGCCACCTGTCTATTCGGTCTTGAGAGGCTTCTCGGAGAAGAGATCGATGCTCTCGGCTATAAGCGCACCGAGACCATTGACGGTCGAGTGAAATTCGAAGCTCCCCTCTCGGCAATTCCGCGCCTTAATATCAACCTGCGATTTGCAGAGCGTGTGCTTATTGAGGTCGGAACCTGCCCTGCGCCCGACTTTGACACGCTTTTCGAAGGCGTAAAGGCGATGCCATGGAAAAATTATATAGGTCGCAACGATATCTTTCCCGTAAAAGGACACAGCATAAAAAGCAAGCTTTTCAGCTTGCCCGACTGCCAGAAAATCATAAAAAAGGCTACGGCAACCCGACTCGGCAAGCACTACGGGCTTATCTTCATGCCCGAAACCGAGGTCAAGTATCAGATCGAATTTTTCATTCTGAAGGATATTGCCTCGCTCATGATAGATACAAGCGGAGCTCCGCTTCACAAGCGAGGCTACCGCCCGGTTTCAACAGAGGCTCCCCTCCGTGAAACGCTTGCGGCAGCGCTCGTAAAGCTCGCCCGTCCAAGAGAGGACGTTCTTTTTTGGGATCCAATGTGCGGCTCGGGAACAATTGCCACCGAGGCTGCACTCATGATGACACATACAGCACCCGGTCTTAACCGCCCGTTCTGCTCGGAGGATTACCCCTTCATTACCGAAAACGATTGGGAAAACGCCCGCGACGAGGCGTTTGACAGTATAATCGACACCGATTTTGAGGCATTTGCCTCCGACATTGACGAAAATGCCGTAAATATCGCCAAGGAAACTGTTCGCCGTGCGGGCGTCAGCAAGTACGTTAAGGTCTTTCAGCAGGATGCTTTGACGATTGAAACAGGCGGTCGCCGTGGCACTATCGTCTGTAACCCGCCTTACGGCGAGCGTCTTTCGACCATTGAGGAGGCAAGAGAGCTTTACTCAAGGATGGGCGAGCATTTTAAAACGCTCGACTCGTGGCAGATATATGTAATCACCTCGGACGAGACCTTTGAAAGGCTCTATCGCCGCCGTGCCGACAAGGTGCGCAAGCTTTATAACGGCATGATTCCCTGCTACTACTATCAGTTCTTCAAAAACAAATAAAGAAGGCGGTCGATGACCGCCTTTTTCTTATTTATTCAGTACATATTCCTTGATCTCACCGACCTCGATCTTGCCCGAAACAGTCTGTCCTTTGAATTTAATTACAAATTCTTCGTCTGCGCCCTCGATACAGTTCATATTGAGAACGGAGATGCGGTACTCGGTTTCCCCTTCTCTTACTGTGAAGGAGACGTTTGCATTGTCGCAGTGCATTTCTCCCTCATTACCCATTTCGGTGAGGATATGCTTAAAGATCTCGACGTCGTTTTCCTTTTCGATATAGTCGGCAAACGCAACGAAATAGACCTTACCCTTGCCGTAGCTGTTCTTATACACGATACCGTTTCCGTTTTCGTCTACGCAAACGGTCTCTGCACCGCAGCTTTCTCCGACGGCGACAGAAACATCGCCCTCGATAGCGCAAACTGTGCCGTCGGCAAAGCTTGCGCTTCTTCCGCTCTTAACGCTTCCCTTAACGTTCACGCCGACAAGCTCTTTTATTTCCTCACTATCGGGGAATATCGGCTCTGCGCAGTTTGCGTCGTTCATATTGAAGCAAGCGTAGGGAATCATCAGGGTGCCGCCGTTTTCGACATAGTCTTTAAGACGCAAAAGAAGCGTCTTATCCATCGTATTCCAGCCGAGGAAGGCAAGCTGAGAATAGCGGGAGAAATCATTTTCCGCATAGATTACGTCGACATTTCCGTAAGGGGTGCCTGAAAACAGCTTTTTATTCAGAGGACTTTCAAAGACGTTCTGCTTCTCGCTTGCAGGGAGCCACGCCTCCGATGCGTTCCATGCGATCTGGTATGCGTTATCCCACTTGCCCCAGACCTTTGAATCCCAGTCCTTTTCCTTAAGCTCGGCAATTCTGTCGTTCAGCTTCCACATAAAGAACTCGTTTTTGCCGTAGACGATCGCCTTATCGACAACGAGCCTTCCGAGACGGGGATGAGTTAACGCGTACTCATAAAACTCTCGCTGATATCTTCTGTTCGTCACACAGAAATCACTTTCCCAGTCGCATCTTTCAAAGGCGTTCGTCTTGAAAAGTGAATTTTCGGCATAGAGATAGCTTGCGCCGTTAAGATAGAGATACTGCATTGCGAGGCGGTATTTATTCGATTTCACCTTATCTACGGGAACTCCGAAATACCAGTCTGTCGGCACGTGAGCGCCCCATATTTTTTTGGTATTTGCTCTTACTGCGCCCGAAAGAAGATTTATATTCGAGACGGGCTCGATCGTGATTCTGTCGACGCCCGATTCACATTCGTAAACGCAGAGCAAGCTCGGAGAGCCGAAGGAGGTTAGGCCCTTATCCCTTGAAAATTGCTTTTTCGAGCGTGCAAGTACCTGCTTATACAAGTCTCTGCTCTCGCCAAACGAGCTTGAGGAATTTATCTTTTCGGGCTCGCAAAGGAATCTTTCGCTTTCAAAGGGGTTATCAAGAAGTGCGGGGTTAAAGAAGAGATACGGCTCGTGGATATGATAGCCGTAAAAGCTTTCGGGCTTTATATCCGGAAGATAATCGAGGACAACGTCACAGTCGCAAAGTCCGTATTTCATGCCGAAATCCGAAATAAGTGAAACGATAGCGGCGTAGCCGTCCTTATCCAAAAGACGGTAATAGTTTCTTCCGTGCTGCGGACGGAACTGAATAAAGTCGCCCATATCGGAAAAAACGACGTTTTCTATTAAAAACGAGGTTTCGTTGGAGCCGTCGTGGCGATGGTCGTCGCTATCTGTACCAAATACGAAGGGATCGTTATTGATAACCGAATGAGGCATAGCAAGCTCTATGCTTTTTTCGCCGAATACGGCTGTGCAGGCAAGGTCACCCTCGTTATTTGCTTTAAAGGTAAGAACGCAGAGATCCTTATAATAGTGCGAGGAAACAAGCTGACAGCCCTCGGAGCAGACGCTCTTGAAGGCGTGACCTTTGTCGCATACTGCTACGGCAAAAATACTGTCCTTCTTTACGTATCTGCGGAGAGACACCTGCGTTAGATCCTCGTATTTCGGGTAGGAAACAAGTGAAAGCTCGGAAAGATAGAGCGGCTTATCGACCTTTACAGAAAAGGTATTTTTGCCCTCGACAAGCGCCGATTCGGGAAGCTCGATATAAAGCGCGGGCCATCCGAGATTTACCTGCTCAAAAAACGCTTCCTCGTTTTCATATACAGCTTTGCCGTTTATTTCGACTGTCATAGGCAGAACGAACTCCTGCCAATTCGGTATGCAGGCAATAATTTTCAGAAAATAGCGTCTATTGGCATTTGATACGACAGCCTCACCGTCACAGCCGTTATCCTTATCGAGAGCGATGCAGCTTCTTTCGAGCGCCTCACCGTACGCCCAGTCGGTAACGTCACTATGTATGCTCGTTTTCGAAACGTAGGGGAAGAAGCTCTCCTTTGCTACCAAGAGCTTTATTTCGGTTTTTTCGATATCCTCGTAATATTTCAGTATCTTTTCAAAAGCGCTTTTCATTTCGTTCTCCAATTTTGGTTACTTTCAAGTAGAATTATACCATTTGTTTTTTTAACATTCAATACTCACAAGTAAAAAAGCGGCAATTTTACAAAAAATTGCCGCTTTTTTATTACTTGCTATTCTTTATTGCAGCCTCGATTGCGTTACCGATTTCGATGCGGAGATTAGCGAACTCGTCGTTACTGCAATACTTGGTAAGGGAGGGGGTACCTTCCTTTGTCTTATTGACAAGCCATTCCCTGCCGCCGTCAAGATACTGCTCTGCAAGGTAGAGCATTTCGACGTCGTCAGCGCCGTCACGAACGATCTTCGCACGAATTGAGGGAACTGCGCCGCCTATGCCGACGTCAGAGCCGGGGTAGAAGAGGAAGCCGCAGCCGTATATGGTCTTGCCATCGCCGTTCGGGATCTTTGTGTTAACGGTATTCCAGGGGTTCTGAGGAGTTGCCGTTCCGACAGGATTGGGGCCTTCCTTATATCCGTAGTAGTTCACTGACCAATAGAGGAAGCCCTTTATATTTCTTTGATACAGCTGCCAGAACATGAGGCGCTGATTTTCACCCTCGGTGTCGATGAAAAGCTGTGCATAGGGATCGTCGGGATCATTGCAAACGTAGGTCCACATTCTGTCTCCCTTTGCGATCTGATCGTTCATTCTCTGCTCGAAGGACTTGCTCGGCTCATATTTAAGGTCTTTATAAGACTGTGTATCATCCCAAAGGCATAGCTTCGGGCACCAAAGATCGGTATATGATGCCATTACATCAGTCTGGTCGGTTTCTGTTCCGGGAATCTGAAGATTGGTATAGAAGGGAGCGCAGATCTCGATCTCGGGGCAGAGTGCGGTGAGCTTTTTCTCGTATTCCTTGAGTTCTTCAAGATGCTCCAGCGTTCTCGGCTCGTCGATCGGATAGAAAAATGCCTTTTCGAGCCAAACAGGATTGGTCTTGAGCCTGTTATAATACTGAAGCAGCTTTTCTTCGTTTATAGAGCCGTCCTCGTTTTTGGGGATCGGAAGAACGAATGCGGTCACACGGGGATCCGACATATAAGCCTCGGCTCTTTCGTCAAGCTCGTCATACGGCAGGTCGAATGCGCTGATATTATGCTCAAGCATATCATCGTACCACTGCTTGTATATATCCTCGTTGCAAAGACCTATCGCCGCTTCGATCGAGTCCCAATAAAGTGCGGCGCTCGTTACAAAGCTCTTATCCTTCGGAAGCTCGAAATCCCAGACGTGGACGGTAATATTAAAGGTGGCGAGGACGTTCTTATTTTTGTCCTTGAACTCATAGACGTATTCGTAATCGCCTGCGGGGGTATTTTCGTCGGTCGTAAACTCGATCATAAAGGGCAGTACGGTTTTTTCACGCAGGATAAGACGCGCTCCGCCGTAGAGAACGAGTGAGTCGGTATACTGTTTTCTGCCGACGGCGTGCGTTCTGTCCATAGAGTACATGGTCGGCTTTATCAGCTCCTTCTCGCCCGACTTCAAGGTCAACGTAACAGACTTAAGCATCTCGCTCGAATAAACCGCAACCTGACATCCCTCGGTCTCGCCCTTGGCAAGATAGACCGTATATTCGGTCGAGGGATTCTTAACATCCGGATCTACGTTCACAACCGTTTTCTCAAAGGCGTGCATCGTCCATGCCTTGAACTCTGCGGAACCGTTTCCGTCTCCGTTCGGCTTCTTCTCGCCGTTTCCGCACGCAAAGCATGACATAAGCATGCTAAAGCAAATAAGAACAACGAATAATTTCTTTACCATTTTTACCTCCGTTATCAATAATAATATTATATTTTTATTTTGAAAAACAACCGAATACGTCGTAAATAAAGCCGCCTTTTAAATAATGCTCCTTCAAGGCACGCTCAAGACGTGTGTTTTCGGTAAGCGATGAGACATCTATCTTCTCGTCCATCGGACGCATAAATACGAAATAATTGGGGGATCTACCGCCGCTTTCTACCGAGATGCGCAAGAAGCGACGGCCGAATCTGACAATATTTGATTCGTCGCCCAACAGCGCTTCGAGCTGCGGATCGAGCAGCCAGCTTTCACAGGTAAAGCCACGGTAGTCCCATTCGGGAAAGTATTCTGCGACAAACTTTTTCACAAGCTCCAAGGTCCTGTCCACCTCGTCGGGAGCAAGCGAGCCACCTGCGGGAATATGCAGGGCTATTACCTTATCACCGTACGCCATAAGCTTTTTCCATTCGCTTTTTCGAAGCTTTATCGGCTCGGGTGAACAGCGCCCAAGGCGGTCGTACGGGTTGCCTGTATAGGCGTCCTCGCTCTCAAAAAGCAACGGAGCAAACGAGCCCGAATAATCCTCATACCCTGCCGATCCGATAACGGCACCGTCGGGGTGGAATCTATCGCCGTTTGCAAGTGCAATCAAATCGCCCTTGTCGTTTTCAAGTACCACCGAGCGTGATTCGTAACGGCACAGCTCGATCTCAAGGCGTCCTATTCGGAAGATCGTTCCGTCTATGGCACGCTGATTCCAGTTCATCAGGTGATAGCCGTATGCGCCGTTATGGCGCTTTGCAAATTCTCCTATACCCGCTTCAAGCATAGTTGTCGTTGCGAGGATGATCTCATGCGGAATATTACGTTCCGCTAACTTTTCGTGTGAATACTCAACCATAGAGACCGTTGCGAGTCCGGTAAGCATATCGGTAGCAAGGTCACGCATGCCGCCGGGAGGCGTCGGTGCGCTGAACGCCGCAACGTCCGCCCACGCATGCTCACGGTCAGCAAGCGATGCGCCAAGCAGAGCAAGCAGGCGGGATAGCGCCTTGTTCGCCGCTATCTTTTTCGCCGCTTCGCAGATCACCTCAAGATAGTGCGGAAACGCCTTATAACGCTTATGCAGGTCACGGTAAAAATCGGGATCACAGAGATGCGTACCGCCGTTTTTTTCGTAATCCTTCATTACGTCGTCGTATATCTCCTTCCAGCGATCGGGCCATCTGCTGCAGCCGACCTCCGACATTAATTCGTCGATAGTGGGATACATTTTACCAGCCCTTCTGGTACTCGTCAAGCCATTTGAGCGTTTCGTTTTCTTCTTTCAGAACTTTTATGGAGCGCGCAAGGCGCTCTGCGGCAAGTCGGAAGCAGCATTTCGCAATGCGCTCGTTACATCCGACTGGATCGGTGCCGTCGTATGCGTTCGGATAATCGACCTCCCAGCCGCCGTCTCTGATGCGCAGGCCTGCCTGATTAAGGAAGTCCGCCTTATGCGTTGACAGACCGCTTTCAATGCCAAGACGGTCAAGATGCACAGCTTCTGGCGCAATCGCCATCATATACGCAACCTCGCCGAATCCTGCGTGACCGTTTATACCGCCCTCGTCAAAGAATTTGATAATATAATCCTCGTCCTCGGTCGTAAGCTCGGGATATAGACCTCGGCCGCTTTGCTTCAGATTCATGGCGATCTCATCGGGCTCCGTTGCAGTCACGGTTGCCACTGCGACGATATAGTCGCGCTTTTTGTTAGCCAGCATTCTCGTGAACAACGAAAGAAGCGGATAGTTTCCGCCGTGACAGTTAAAAATTATGATCTTATGGAAGCCGGAGCGTGAGATCTGTCCGCAAAGCTGCTCTAGAAGCAGAAGCAGAGTTTCCTCCGGCAGCGTTACCGTGCCTTCGGGAACAGACGGGGCAGCTCCGCAAAGATCGCCAAACGTAAAGGTCGGGAACACACAAACCGGCTCGATCTGCGATGCCGCATAGGCTATGGCTTCGCCCTGGATCGAGTCCTGTCCGAGCGGAAGATGAAGTCCATGCTTCTCAACGCAGCCGATGGGCATAACGCATACTCCCTTTGACGCTTCCCGTAACTCACATAGATCGTTTGAAGTTCTGTACATCCAACGAGTTTCCATAATATTCTCCTTAAGGAAAATCTTTTTTCAGGTCAGTTCAGATCCGTTAGTTAAATTTTAACATGATACCCGATGAGAGTCAAGAAAAAAAGCGGCAATTTCACAAGAAATTGCCGCTCTTTTATTACTTGCTATTCTTTACTGCAGCTTCGATTGCGTTACCGATTTCGATGCGGAGATTAACGAACTCGTTGTTATCACAATACTTGGTAAGGGAGGGGGTGCCTTCCTTTGTCTTGTTGACAAGCCATTCCTTGCCGCCGTCAAGATATTCCTCTGCAAGGTAGAACATTTCGAGGTCATCAACGCCGTCACGAACGATCTTAGCACGGATTGAGGGAACTGCGCCGCCTACGCCGACGTCGGAGCCGGGGTAGAAGAGGAAGCCGCAGCCGTATATGGTCTTGCCCTCGCCGTTCGGGATCTTTGTGTTAACGGTATTCCAGGGGTTCTGGGGAGTTGCGGTTCCGACGGGATGAGGACCTTCCTTATAGCCGTAGGTGTTTACGCTCCAATAGAGGAAGCCATTTATGTTTCTCTGGTACATCTGCCAGAACATAAGACGCTGATTTACGCCCTTCGTATCAATGAACATCTGAGCATAGGGATCGTCGGGATCGTTACATACGTAGGTCCACATTCTGTCGCCCTTTGCGATCTGATCGTTCATTCTTTCTTCAAAGCTCTTCGGGTTAGTGACACCGTACGCGTCATAAGACTGCTTATCGTCCCAGAGGCAGAGCTTCGGACACCAGAGGTCGGTATACGCTGCCATTATTTCGGTCTGGTCCTTGTTGCCGCCAAGTACGTTGGGGCCAAGGTTGGTATAGAAGGGAGCGCAGATCTCTATCTTGGGGCAGAGCGCGGTGAGCTGCTTTTCGTACTTTGCAAGTGCTTCAAGATGCTCCTTCGTTCTCGGCTCGTCGATCGGATAGAAGTACGCCTTTTTCAGCCATTCGGGATTACTGCACACTGTGTTGTAGTACTCCATAAGCTTCGGAACGTCAATCTCGAAGTCTCTCGGATCCTTTTCTTCATTGGTTGTTGTGTTTCCTTCGTCCTTCTGAACAAGCGGAACGGGAACGACGAATGAGGTTACACGGGGATCCGACATATAAGCCTGGCCTCTCTCATCGAGAATGCCGTAGGGGACGCTGTAAGCGCACATATTATGGTCGAGAACGTCGTTATACCATCTCTCGTAGTTACCGCCGTTCATGTGTACCCAGCCGGCTCCAAGACCTACTGTTGCTATAAAGGTCTTTTCCTTCGGAAGCTCGAAATCCCAGACGTGAACGGTAATATTGAAGGTAGCGATAACGTTCTTATCCTTATCCTTAAGCTCATAAACGTACTTGTATTCACCTGCAGGTGTGTTTTCATCAGTCGTGAACTCTATCATGAAGGGAAGGATCGTCTTTGCATTGAGCATAAGGCGCAAGCCGTTATAGGAAATAAGCGAGTCGGTATACTGCTTTCTGCCAACAGCATGTGATCTGCTCATAACAAACATTTCGGGCTTGATAAGCTCGGTTTCACCGGACTTCATTTTGAAGGTTACATTCTTCATTTGAGTTTCGGAGTAAACCGCAACCTGACATCCCTCGGTCTCGCCCTTGGCAAGATAGACCGTATATTCGGTCGAGGGATTCTTAACATCCGGCTTTATGTTTACAACCGTTTTCTCAAAGGCGTGCATCGTCCACGCCAAAAGCGGCGCGGTCGTATTTCCTGCAGGCTCCTTTTTACCGCAAGCGGCAACAAAAGGCATGACCATGCAAAGAGCAAGAATCAGAACTAAAAGCTTTTTCATTTGTATTTCTCCTTTTTTGTTATCAGTCCTCGGCGATCTCGGTAACATTACCGTTTTCGTCGCAGGCAAAATTCAATACTTCATTTTCGGTTGTATACTTGAAGAATGAAGGAGTACCGTTTGCGCGATATTCCGTTTCCCACAGGTCGTTATCGTTGTCGTACTCGGTCGAGCGAGTCATAACGCCGTTTTCGCCGTACTCAAACGTATAGCCGCCCATCGTCTCCCCGTCTGCCAGCATCACCAGCTCGGTGATCTTTCCGTTCTTATCGTCGAGCTTGACCTTGTAAACTACCGAATCGAACTCGTTCAAGGTCAGCGAGGTGGCGTCGACCTCCTTGCCGCTGTACATATCGATCGTCAGCTCGTAGCGAGCAATATAATTCTCGTAATTGGGATTTTCCTTGTCGATGCCTGCAATCGCATCACGTGCGTTTTGGATAACTGCATTTTTCTGCGCTTCTGCACCGGCGCCGCTGATCTTTACGGAATTATAAAGCTTCTTCACGGAGACAACGTAATATCCGCCTTCAAGCTTGACAGTTCCCGTCATTCTCGTTTTCTGTTCCTCGGTATAAGCTGCGTCGTCAAACGTGTCACTATCGTAAGTAATCTGGACAAGCTCTGCGTTTGTGCCGTCGATCACTACCGAATAGTCATAATCGGTGTATACACCGCCATAAGGGTAAAGGTGTGAGTGATGTGCTGTATAGGCATCACCTTTGTTTCCACCATTACCTCCCTTGTCACAGGCACAAAGCGTAAGCGCCGTGACGAGTACAAGGATAAAAGCTAAAAGTCGTTTCATTATCGCATCTCCTTAAATAATGAGTTTACACTTCCCATTCTACCACAACAAATTGCATTAGTCAACAAAAAAACACCCCGCAGGGTGTCTTTTTTGTTAATTTTTATTAAACTCCGCCTTTAGACTTTTGTATTTTTCCCTCGTTGCCTCGCCGCCTCTGATATGACGCTCGGATTTGTTTTTCTCAAGAACCTCCTTGACTAAGCGTGAGAGAGTGGGGTTTATCTTCTCTAATTTTTCAGTTATATCTTTATGTACCGTTGATTTGCTTATTGCGAACGCCGCAGCAGCAGCACGGACGGTCGCACCCGTTTTGACTATGTATTCGCCGAGAAGCTGGCACCGCCTCTCGACCGTATTTTCGGTCAGCATTCCGTATCCTTCCCTTCCCGCCCTTCGGCGTTAAGCTTTTGATACAGATTATGCTGAGATTTTTGTTTTTATTCCTCAAACGGAAGAAGCGTTACAAGAACAAGCTCGGGACGGTTGAAAACACGGGGGCGGACAAATTTTGACAGGCCTCGGCTGACGATCATTTTGCCGCCGTTTGCCATCAGGTATTCGCCGCCTGCGAGCTTCGGGAAAAAGCCCTGATGAGGCGCATAGAGGCCATTTATAAGATGTGGTATTATTACCTGACCGCCGTGGGCGTGACCTGCCAAAACGAGGTCAAAGGGCGTTTCCTCATAGTAGGTAAGAAGCTCGGGGCGATGGCTCAAAAGAATGCCGAAGCTTTCGCCGTCAAGCTCTTTTCCGCAGTCATTCAGCTGTTCCTCCCAGAGACGCCCATGCTTATCGGGCGATTCTATCGGATCGTCTACGCCGCCTATAAATATGCTCTGCTCACCGACATTTACCCTCTCGGTTTCTCCTTCAAGGACTCTTATGCCGTAAGAGACGAGCTTTTCCTTTAATACATCAACGAGGTGGGTATATACCTCGTGATTTCCGCTGACGTAATAGCAGGGGAACATTGCCGCGATCTTCTTCAGGAAAACAAGACATTCGCCGTTCGGCGCACGGTTATCAAGTATATCGCCCGTCATAACGATTATATCGGGAGAAATATTCGTTATCGCACCGATAAGCTCATTATATTCCTTGCCGTATTTAGAGCTGTGAAGGTCGGATACCTGGAGTATTTTTATTGGCTTTTTTATCTTCTCGCTTTTGATCGGGTAGGTTTTAAGGCATATTTTTTCGTTTACCGAATGACACGCCAATGCCGCAGCTCCGCCTGCCGCAAGTGCGAGAAGAATTGCGTTTAATGCTTTCATTATTTACCTTCTGTATAAATTCTGACGATTTCGAGAAGCATCTCGACACACTTGTCCATTTCCTCGACAACTGCATGCTCATACGGGCCGTGGCCTGCGTATGCACCTGTGCCGAGATTCGGACAAGGAAGTCCCATAAAGGAAAGTCTTGCGCCGTCGGTGCCGCCTCTTATCGGATAGACCTCGGGCTTTACGCCGACGTTTTCAGCCGCCTTGATCGCATTTTCAACGATATGATAATGGGGGCGCACCATTTCCGCCATATTGCGGTACTGCTCCTTTATTTCAAGGGTGACGGTGCCTTCGCCGTATTTATCGTTGAGAAGCTCGGTTATATGACGGAGGGTTTCGTTTCTGGTTTCAAAATTATGCGCATCGTGGTCACGGACGATATAGCAAAGCGTTGCCTCGGAGGTTTCGCCCTTCATATCGGTCAGATGATAGAATCCCTGATAGCCCTCCGTATTACGGGGTGTATCGCAGGCGGGGAGCATCGAATTGAACTCCATTGCGACAAGGGATGCGTTAATCATCGTATTTTTGGAGCTTCCGGGATGGACGGAGAAGCCTTTTATCTTAACGGTTGCGCCGGATGCATTGAAATTTTCGTATTCAACTCCGCCAACGCTGCCGCCGTCAACGGTATAGCCGAAATCCGCGCCGAAAAGGTCAACGTCAAAATGGTCTGCTCCCTCGCCGATCTCCTCGTCGGGGGTAAATCCTATGCAGATCTTTCCGTGAGGAAGGTTATTTTCGAGCAGTATTTCCGCCATCGTGATTATCTCGGCAATTCCCGCCTTATCGTCACCGCCGAGCAGGGTTGTTCCGTCTGTTGTGATAAGCGTTTTGCCTTTGAGATTATTAAGATGCGGAAAGTCGCTTACTTTAAGAGTTCTTCCGCTGTTACCGAGTGTAACGTCGCTACCGTCATAATTTTCGATAAGCTGCGCCTTTACGCCCTCGCCGCTACATTCGGGAGAGGTGTCCATATGTGCGATAAAGCCGATCGCAGGGACATTTTCGCAACCCTTTGTAGCAGGGATAACGGCGTAGACGTAGCCGAGATCGTTATATGTCGATTCGATTCCCATTGAAAGAAGCTCGTCGTTAAGTGCTTTTGCAAGCACGAGCTGACCGTCGGTGCTGGGAGTGACGCCCGACGTTTCTGATGATGCGGTGGAATAGGTGATGTATTTTAAGAAGCGTTCGTATGATCTCATTTTTGATTTTCCTTTTGCAGACTTATGAAATATTGAGAACGTTATTTGTAGGGGGCGACGTCCTCGACGCCCCGTTTTGAAACAATTCAATTTGGTTTTTATTAACTTTTCTTACTCGTGTAAGAAAAGTTACAAAAGAAACACGCCAAGGGGCAAACCGACAAAAAACGCGTTCGCGTTTTTTATACGTTTTCCCCTTTGGAATCCCCTTTCGCAACAGGTAAGATTTGCCACGTTGTCTTGCCTTCCCCTCAGGGGAAGGGGGACCGTGGACGCTGCGTCCGCGGTGGATGAGGTGTTTGCTTAAACGGTGTCATTACTTTTATAATACCATATTTTTCCCCTCTAATCAAGTATATATACGTTTTTTGTATTGCAAGGGGGCGGTTTTGGTGGTATAATGATATTAATGATACGAAACGGAGATAGGTTATGAAGCTTTGCTGTATCGTCGGCGCAGGGCCGTCGGAGCTTTATATTGAAAACGGCGCTTTCGTTATTGCCGCTGATGCGGGGATCGAGAAGCTTAATAAGGCAGGGATAGTGCCTGATCTGATAATTGGTGATTTTGATTCTCTCGGCGCCCGTCCGTCGGGTGAAAACGTGCGCGTTTTCCCTGTTGAAAAGGACGATACCGACACGATGCTTGCCCTTAAAGAAGCGATGTCGCTCGGATACGATACCGTCATAATTTCGGGCGGCTTAGGCGGCGAGCTTGATCATACGGTGGCGAATCTGCAAACGCTTCTTTACGCTTGCGATAACGGTATAAACGCCTATTTGACTGACGGAATAACGACTGCAACTGTTATTTCCGACAAGGTTGTCTTTCCCTCCGACAGTAAGGGCAGATGCTCGGTTTTTGCATTTGGCGGAGAGGCAAACGGCGTCAACATTTCGGGGCTTAAATACGAGGCGTCGGGCGTAACGCTTTCACCCTCGTTCCCTCTCGGAGTGAGCAATCACTTCGTCGGAAAGGAAGCGAAAATTTCGCTTGAAAGCGGACGCTTGCTTATAATCTACAACGGAAAACCGAATATAAAAAACGGCTGAAAATTCAGCCGTTTTTCTTTATATGATTCCTTGGATAGCTTCTTTTTCGTACTGACGGGTATAGAGGGAGTTATAGTAGCCCTTTGCCCTCATCAGTTCTTTATGAGTTCCCTGCTCGACTATCTTTCCGTCCTTTACGACGATTATGACGTCGGCGTCACGGACTGTCGAGAGGCGGTGCGCGATGATGAACGAGGTTCTGCCTTCGGTCACCTTTGTCAGCGCCTTCTGGATTATCTGCTCCGTCATTGTGTCAACTGACGAGGTTGCCTCGTCAAGAATCAGAACTCTCGGCTCGCCTATTATTGCGCGAGCGAAGGAGATGAGCTGTTTTTCGCCCGTCGAGAGCAGGTCTCCGCCCTCTCCGACCTCGCTGTCGAGTCCGTTATCCATTCTTTCGACGATCTTATCGGCAGAGACTGTGCGGAGTGCCTCCCACATTTCCTCATCCGTTGCGTCGGGCTTACCGTAGCGCAGATTCTCGCGCACGCTTCCCGAGAATAGGTGAGGTGCTTGCAGGACATAGCCGATATTCGAATGCATCCATAGCTGCGAGCGCTCGCGGAGGTCACGTCCGTCGACGAGCACTCTTCCCTCCGTCGGCTCATAAAGACGGCAGACGAGGTTTACGAGCGTCGATTTTCCCGCGCCCGTTTCACCGACTATTGCAACGCGCGTTCCCATTGGGATATCGAGCGAGAAGTTTTCAAGCACCTGCTCTTCGCCGTCGGGATAGGTAAACGACACGTTTTCAAATGCGATATCGCCGTGTATCGGCTCCCAGTTTTCCTTTTTGGGATAGAAGGTATCGCCGTATTTTTCGATGACCTCGGGTGTATCGGTAACGTCGGATTTCGTTTCAAGAAGCTTCGTTACACGCTCGATATTTACTCTCGTATTGACGAGAGTACTGATTGCGTCGATTACCCAGAGAAGCGGATTAAGGAGTCCCTGCGCATACGCCATGAACGCTGAAAGCTTACCGACCTCAAACGCCTGCTTCTGCGTCAAAATTCCTCCGCGCCAGAGCACGAGCGCAAGAGCGATAAACGAGAAGAAGGAAACGCTCGACCAAAGAAGGACTCTGAAGCGGGTTGCCGAAACCGTGACACGCTTCATTTTTTTCGTGTCTTCCTTGAATTCCGAGGAAATTTTATCCTCGACAACGAGTGTTTTTATCGTTTTTGCGCCGACTATTGCTTCGTTATAGTCGCCCGAAATCTTCGAATTCAGCTCACGAACGCTTCTGTTGAGCGATGTCAGCTTATTCAGGCAGAGAGCGATAAGAAGCGCCGCGATCGGCATTACTGCGATAACGCAAAGAGCAAGCTTTGCATCAATCGAGAACATTACTACTATTGCGCCGATCATATATGCGAGATTCCAGATGCTGTCCATCAGCACCCAGGATACAAGCTCGCCTATACGGGAGGTATCGGACATAACTCTCGAATGGATATATCCGACGCTGTTCTGGTTGAAATAGGAGAAGGAGAGCGTTTGCAGATGGTTAAAGCAGACCTTCTTTATATCGTGTCCGATATTCATTTCGACGTAGGTCGCAAGATACATCGTTCTTGTGTTTGATGCGACCTGTATTCCGAGAGCAAGGATATACAGCCCGATAAAAACGGGCAGCCCCTTTAAGGTATTCGCTATTACGAAATTGTCTATTGCGTACTCCTGGAAGAGAGGAATCGAAATATCGACTATACTTCCGATTATACCGAGGACGATCATCGTTATCAGCTTGCCCTTGTAGGGTTTAAGATATGTAACGAGCTTCGGTATTCCGAAATACGGCAGGTGCGTGTACTGCTGTTCCTTTTTATTTTGCTTACTCATGCCGTCACCTCCCCGTTTTCATCGTCGGGATCCGACATTTGTATCGTATAAATTCTTCTGTATATACCGTCCTCGATCTGCATAAGAGAATTGTGGTCGCCCATTTCAGCGATTTTTCCGTGCTCGAGAACGATTATAAGATCGGAGCTCATAAGAGTTGCGGTTCTGTGCGAAATCAGGAACACCGTGCTGTCGCCGAGATTTGTTGCCAGTGAATTTCTGATTTTTGCGTCGGTTTCGGCATCAACAGCCGAAAGCGAGTCGTCAAATATCATTATCGGCGCTCTCTGCGTCAGCATACGGGCTATCGCAGCTCTCTGCTTTTGTCCGCCCGAAAGGGTTACTCCCTTTTCTCCGACGAAGGTATCGTAGCCGTCTGCGAAGGACATAACGGTTTCGTCAAGGCTTGCGATTGCCGCCGCACGGCGCACCTCCTCCATATTTACCGCTTCCTTCGTTATTGCAATGTTTTCTGCAAGCGTTCTTGAGAAGAGGTAAGGCTCTTGGAGTACTATCCCGACGTTACTTCTTATGTATTTTGCTTTTATGTCCTTAATGTCGATTCCGTTTATTGTAATTCTGCCGCCGCTACCGTCATCGGGGAGGTCATAAAGACGTCCGAGAAGGTGCATCAGCGTAGATTTACCGGAGCCTGTACCGCCGAGAATTCCTATCGTGCTTCCCGCTTTTGCGGTGAAGGATATGTTATGTAGCAGCTCCGGGCAGTTATCGTATGCGAAGCTAACATTGTCGAATACGATATCTCCGTGAAGATCGGGCTCGCTTGCACCCTCACGGTCCTTTTCGGGCTCGGAATCGAGAATGTAGGACAGACGTTCAAGCGATATTCCCGCCTTGCTCATTTCGGATATCATTCTTCCGAGACGGCGTATCGGCCACGAAAGCATAGCGTTATAAGACACGAATGCTATAAGCTCGCCCGACGTCATTCCGTCATTCACGCAGAAGATTACTCCGAGAATTACTATGATCATGACCTGTATTCCGGCAAAAAGATCTCCGAGTCCCCAGAACATTGCCGAAAGCTTCGATAGGTCAAGCCAGCTATGAAGATATTTTTTGTTCAGGCGCTCAAACTTATCGATCTCGTGCTTTTCACGTCCGAAGGAACGGACAACACGGACACCCGTCAGGTTTTCCTGCGTTGCGGCGGAAAGCGCGCTTTCCGCTTCGTCACAAGCCTTGAATTTCTTTCCTATTCTTTTTCCGAGAAGTGCGGAATAGATAAGGATTACAGGCATTGTAAGGGTTGCAATAAGAGCAAGCTTGGCGTGCATGCTATACATCATAGCGAGTGACAGCCCTACTTGAAGAACTATCTGCATAATTCCGATAAGCTGCTCGGACAGGAAATTCTTTACCGTTTCGACGTCGGATGTGCAGCGCTGAATAACGTCACCCGTCTGGTTTTTCATATGCCACGAGAACGGAAGCGACTGTATATGGTCGAAAAGGATATTTCTCATTCTCTCAACGAGCGTCTGAGATGCCTTTGCGTTCGACATTCTTTGGATATAGCGGAATATCGCCGTCGCTGTCGCCACTACCATTACGGCGATAGCCAGCATCCAAAGATTTCGGCGCAGCATCTCCACTCCGCCGAGCTTTGCTATAAAATCGTTTGCGAGCCTCGGAAGTCCTGACGGCTCGCCGCGAAGAACGGTATCGACTGCATAGCGGATTATCTGCGGATTTACGGTATCGGTTGCCGCAACGATTATCGATGCTATTATGCTGACGACAAAAAACCGCTTGCTTCCCTTAAGAAAGCTTGCAAGCAGCTTCATTCTTGCGCCTTTTTTCTTTTCTTTCTTAATTTCTGTTTTCATTTTACCTTGGTTCTTGATTCAAAAATTGATGGACAGACCGCCTTCGGAGCAGTCTGTTGCGAAATTCCGTTACATTTTTGAGATTCCAAGCTACATTTTAACATATATAAAATAATATTTCAATAGACAATTAAAAGTTATTTCAGAGGGAGCAAAAAGGGCGACCGATTGTCGCCCTTTTTAATACAATTATTCTTCTGTTTTATCGTCGTTTACCGGGATCGGAATGAAGCCCTCTATCATGCGGCTTTTCTTGCCGCGGAATTTCAGATAGAAAAATCCGCCGATCGAAAATAATACTGCGCCTATGAAGTTCACAAAGAGATCCTTCATCGTGTCGATAAGCCCTATATCAAGATAGCCGTTTATCGGTAGTAGCTCGCCGTTTACCTCGGTCATTTTTATGCCGTTTATCTCAAGGACCTTGTTACTGTTCGTCAGATCGAGAGCTACCGATTTTATAGAGGTTATGACTGTGTCCTTCTGCATATCCGTACCGAAGAACAGATCCATTCCAAATTCCAAAAACTCCCACAGAACGCCGACGGTCATTGAGAAACAGAACGCGGCGATGACAACATATATCGGTGAAAGCTCGAAGCGGAATTTTTTGTTTTTATTCAGCAGATCAACAAGCGATATTCCGACACCGACACAGATAAATCCGTTTAAGGTGTGAAGCATCGTGTCCCAACCGGGAACACGGACATAGAAGCTCGCAAGCTCTCCGAGTATCGTATGCGCAAAGATAAAGCACATTACGACAATCTCAAGCGCTGTCGGAAGCTCGATTCGAAAGGTCTTTTCGACAAATGCGGGAGCAAGCAGCATGATGAGCGTAAGAAGGCACATTCCCGCACTTTCGTAGTTACCGAAAACAGCCGAAAGAACAAGCAACGCAATGGCAATTGCTCGCAGAGTAACATATACCGCAAAGCTCGCTTTATTCTTCTTTATTTCGGCAACAAGTATATCTTTTTTGCGTTGCTTTTTCTTTTTATCTTTCATTTTCAGTCCTCAAGGGAGAACGGTGTAAATATGCCGTTTTCGTATATGAGTCCACCGCGGCTCGTACCGCCCTTCGGAATAGATACGGAGCCCGGGTTTATGTAGGTAAATCCATTCATTTCCCGTCTTTCGGCGACGTGTGTATGTCCTCCGAGAAGATAGGCGCCTTTCTTTATCTTCGGTGGGTTTTCGGGTGAATATTTATGTCCGTGAGTTGCAAAAATTTCGGTTGCTCCGTCATAAATAACTGCGCTGTCGCTCAAAACATCAAAGTCCAAGACCATCTGGTCGACCTCGGTATCGCAGTTTCCTCTGACGGAGATTATTTTGTCCGATAGAGGATTCAGCATAGCAATAACCTCTTTCGGTGCGTAATCTCTCGGAAGATCGTTACGAGGGCCGTGATAGAGAATATCTCCGAGCAGAAGTATTCTGTCGGGGTTTGCTTTATTTATTACCTCGACGAGCTTGCCACAGTAGTATGACGAGCCATGTATATCGGATGCGATTATCAGTTTCATTTTAGCTCCTTAATTCCTTGAAAACTGCCGAAAGGCAGGCTATTATATCGCTCGGCAGGACACTTTCCTCTGCCATCACGCTTGATGCCGCAAGACCTGCTTCGCTGTGAATCACCGTGCCGCAGAGCGCTGCATCATAGGGAGCGAGTCCCTGTGCCGAAAGCGATGCGATAATACCGGAAAGCACGTCTCCCGAGCCGCCCTTGGCCAGTGCGGAATTCTCACGGTTAAGGGTGATGGATTTTCCTTCGGGTGAAGCAATTACCGTTACCGAATCCTTCAGGACTACGACGCAGTTATATTTTTTTGCAAAATCGAGGGCAACTCTTTCGCGGCTTTCCTTTATTTCGGAAATCGGGAGCTTCGTCAAGCGTGACATTTCGCCAACGTGAGGCGTAATAATCGGGGTTTTATTTGCACCGAGCAGCTTTTCGGGGCAGGTTTTGATGCTGTTCAAGCCGTCGGCATCAATAATCAGGCTGCCTTCGTAATTACCGATGAGTGCGGTGACAGTCGCCTCGGTATCGAAGCATTCCGTCATTCCGATTCCAACGAGAACAGCGTTGCTTTTTATTATGCCTTTAAGGTTTAAAATAAAGCTTTTTGAGCTTATTGCGCCCTTTTCGGTTTCCTCTATCGGCTGAAAAACTATCTCGGGGCGGCGCACAGCAGCCGCTGCGACAACCTTTTCGGTCGAGCAAAGACGGCAGATTCCGACACCACAGCGAAGCGCCGCTTCGCAGGCAAGGATCGGTGCGCCACGGAATTTTTCCGAGCCGCCGACTACCGTTAAGGTGCCGAATGTGCCTTTATTTGCGTTTTTTTCACGCTTCGGAAGAAGCGGAGAAACAAGATTTTTTATCATAGATTTTTTATAATTTCCTTGAAGGTATTTCCTCTTACTTCAAAATTCGGAAAGGCGTCAAAGCTTGCGCAGGCGGGTGAAAGAAGGACTGTATCGCCTTCCTTTGCGTCGTTATGTGCTGCAAGCACGGCGTCCTTGAAATCGGGCTTTTCGATTATTTTTAATGAAGCCTCGTTATAGTCCTTATGGCTCACTATTGCATCTTTAATTTTAGATGCAGTTGCGCCGGTAAGAACTACGGTCTTTGCCTTTTTAAGAAGCACGTCGGCAAGAGGCTCGAAGGGGATCTTCTTATCGTAGCCGCCGCAGATGACGATAACCCTTTCCTTAAAGGAATTGAGCGCCGCCGCACTTCGTGTCGGGGAGGAATCAATTGAGCTGTTATAGTAGCTTACGCCGTTTAAGCGGCGAACAAGCTCGATTCTGTGCTCAACTCCGCCGAAGGTCCTTGCGACCTTTCTGAATGCCTCGTCGCTGACGATGCCGTCAAGGGCGCAGATTATTCCGCAGTAGTTTTCGATATTGTGTCTGCCCGGAATCAGTATATCGTCGGTATTCAAAACACTTCTGCCGTTTACCGTAATTTTTCCGTTTTCCACCTTTGCATAGCCGTTAAGGAAATAGCGGACCTCAACGCCATCGGGGGCGTCCGAGCCGAGATCTTTCGTTACACCGTTTTCACCGTTCAAAACGAGAATCGAGCCGGGCTTTGCGTTAAGGTAAATGTTCTTCTTCGCCTCAACATATTCCTCCATTCCCTTATGGTAATCGAGATGATTCGGCGAAAGATTGGTTATAACCGAAATATCGGGGGAATGGCTCATTGTATGAAGCTGGAATGAGGAAAGCTCTACTACTGCAAAGCAGGTTTCGTCCATATTCCCGACCTCGGGAAGAAGCGGCTTGCCTATGTTACCGCCAACGTACACCTTATCCTCTCCGTACTGCTCACAGAGGCATTTATAGATAAGCGTTGTAGACGTGGTTTTTCCGTCGGAGCCTGTCACACCTATTATTTTACAGGGACATTCGAGAAAAAACTGCTCCATTTCGCTCGTCAAAATTGCGCCCTTTTCGACCGCTGCAGAAATTTCGGGCAGATCGTATCGAAGTCCCGGCGCCTTGAAGATATAATCGGCATCAATATCCGAAAGATAGCCTTCTCCGCAAACGAAGCTTACGCCCTCGTCCTTATATTTTTTAACATTTTCGGGTAGGCTTTCAAACTCCTTTTTATCCCTTGCGGTGACTGTCGCACCTCGGGAAAGAAGCCACGGAATAAGGGGAGTATTTGATATTCCAAGTCCTATTACCGTTACCTTTTTGCCGTTAAAATTTCTCATATTATCTCTTTCTTGCGAGCTTATTCAGAATTTCGTTTAGCGTTTTTACGAAGACGACGATTTCGTCCTCCGTATTTAATGGGGAGAAGCTGACACGCACCGTTGAGTCTGCAGAATTTGGCGAATGACCGAACGCCGTCAGAACAGTACTCGTTTTCAGCTTTTTTGAAGAGCAGGCGGAGCCTGCGGAAATATATATTCCCTCACTTGACAGCGCACGGACCAGCACCTCGCTTTTTACGCCGTTTGCCGTCAGGCTTACTATATGAGGAAGATATTCGTTTTTCGGTGTGTTTACCGTCACGCCATCGGGAAGAAGCGAGATCAGCTTTTCGCGCAGACGTGAAACGTAGGTGTAATTATCGTTTATTTTATCCTTATGCTCTGAAATTGCTTCCTTGAACGCCGCAATTCCCGGAAGGTTTTCGGTGCCCGAGCGAAGCCCCTGCTCCTGACCGCCGCCGAAGATTATCGGGCTTAACTGTTTTTTTGTCAGAAGTGATTTTTCGCATATCAAGGCGCCGACGCCCTTTGGCGCACCAATCTTATGTGCGCTTACTGTCATAAGGTCGCAGCCAAGCCTTGGAAGGCTTATCGGAAGCTTCATATAGCCTTGGATCGCATCGCAATGCGTTATCACATTGGGACAGCGCTTCTTCGCTTCGGCAAAGATGCTTTTTACATCGTAGAGCGCGCCCGTTTCATTATTTACGAGCATTACCGATACGAGTACCGTTTCGGGCGTTAATGCTGAAATAAGCTCGTTTATGTCGATAACGCCGCCCTTTGTTGAAAGACGGACAACATCGGCGCCCTTTCTCTCTGCCTCGCTTATCGGGGAAAGGACTGCGGGATGCTCGCTGTCGGTAGTTATAATTCTCGGCTTGAACCGGTAATTTTTAGCATTAATTACGCCGGATATTGCCATATTGTCGGCTTCTGTGCCGCTTCCTGTAAAGAAAACGGTATAATTTCCGTGCGGACGCACGCCGAGTGACGACAGAAGCATGTTTTTTGCTTCCGAAAGGATATTTGATGCGTTTACTCCCTTGCCGTGCACTGACGAGGGGTTTCCGTATTCCTCGGTCATTACCCTGTACGCCGCATCCGCCGCACCCTTCAGCACCCGTGTCGTTGCGCTGTTGTCAAAATAGATATCGTTCATTATTTGATTTCAATGTAGCCTGCGATTTTCAAAGCCTCGGCTTCGTGCGTGTCGTAAACCTCTGCCTTTGCGGTATAGGTAAACAGATATACCGTATCGTTCTTGATAACGACTATCTGCATAAACTTATACGATGCGCCGGTTACCGTTGCGGTATAGATATATTTTTTTGCCGCCAGCTTGGAAACGAGCATATTTACGCCATATCCGTCCTCGTCATAGGTAATATCGGGGAAGGTTTTTTTGAATTCCTCGCTGTAATATGCCCAGAAATCGTCAATAGCGTCAGTCTCAGGCTGATTCTCGGTTTCGCCCGTTGTTGCTTCGGTCTCGGTCGGAGCTTCGAAGTTGGCAAGGTCGAAGCTCATAAAGGAGATATTCGAAGAATCGGTCTTTGATACTCTTGCGGTCGTTACTCCCGTTGACATATCGACGATCCAGCTTTCAGGGACGTAGAGAACGTGGTCTGCATTGCCGTTTGACACTCTTTTGTAGCCTACCGGCACGTAGTCGTCCTTATTTCCGCAAGAAGCGAAGCTGAGGCAAAGAATGACTGCGAAAAGAGCGAGAGCTATCTTTTTTATGGATGTTTTCATTATATGAGGTCTCCGTTATGTATTATTAATCACTTTACATTATACTACCGCTTTAACCGATTGTCAATTGAAGCACAAAAATGTAACAATTTTTCTTTATCGCTTGAAGTTGATAATAAAAGGTGATATAATACTATTTAAAGATTATTTTTCGGAGGAAAATATGACTAAGGTTGATATATATTCAGGCTTTCTCGGAGCGGGAAAAACCACTCTTATCAAGAAGCTTTTAAGCGAAGCTTATTCGGGCGAGAAGATCGTTCTTATCGAAAATGAGTTTGGTCAGATCGGTATTGACGGCGGTTTTCTCCGTGAAGCGGGAGTGGAAATTACCGAGATGAACTCGGGCTGTATTTGCTGCTCGCTCGTCGGAGATTTCGGAGAGGCGCTCGGAAAGGTCAAAGAGGAATTTTCTCCCGACAGAATCGTTATCGAGCCCTCGGGTGTCGGCAAGCTTTCCGACGTAATCAAGGCAGTTGAGGATTCGGGCGTTGACGGACTTTCTCTTTCTGCCGTTTGCGCAGTAATTGACGCAAGCAAGTGCAAGATGTATATGAAAAACTTTGCGGAATTCTATCGCAATCAGATAGAATATGCAACCGCCATCGTGCTTTCCCGCACAGACGGGATCCGTGAGGACAAGCTGAAGGAATGTATTCAGATAATCCGCAGCGTCAATGAAAACGCTTCGATCGTTACTACTCCTTGGGATCAGGTTGACGGAAAGTCAATTCTTGCCGCTGCCGAGAGCAAGGACACTCTTGAATCCCGCTTGCACGAGCTTATGCACGAGCATCACCATCATCACGATCACGAATGCGATGATCCCGAATGCGAGTGTCATCATCACGAGCATCACCACGATCACGAGTGTGATGATCCCGAATGTGAGTGTCATCATCATGAGCATGAGCATGAGCATGAGCATGAGCATCATCACCATCACGATCACGGTCATCATCACGCCGACGACGTATTCACGAGCTGGGGCGTTGAAACTGCCGACAAATTCACCCTCTCGGATATTGAGGACTGCCTCGACGAGCTTATGACCGGCAAATTCGGTACGGTTCTTCGTGCGAAGGGCATCGTTGCTTCAAGCGACGGACAGTGGATACATTTCGACTACGTTCCCGGCGAAAAGAGCGTTCGCTACGGTGCTTCCGACATCACGGGAAAGCTCTGCGTCATCGGAACGGGGCTTGATAAGCACGGTCTGCATCATCTTTTTGAAAGAGGTTAATTATGTTTAACCGAGAAGAATATCCCGTATATCTTTTTACCGGCTTTCTCGAATCGGGAAAGACCTCGTTTATAAACGAAACGCTTTCCGATCCCAATTTCTTCAAGGACGGCGACAGGACTCTCGTCCTGCTCTGCGAGGAAGGCGAGGTTGAGCTTGATCCTTCGGTTTTTGCCTCTCCTCTGGTTTACGTTGAGATCATTGATGATATCAGCCGTCTTAATCCCGACAAGCTTGAGGCGCTTCGCAGAAAGCACAAGGCTAACCGCATTTTGCTTGAATACAACGGAATGTGGCTCGTTTCAGACCTTTTTGCGTCAGTTCCCCGAAACTGGATAATTTATCAGATAATGAATTTCGTTGATGCGAATACCATTGAGCTTTTTAACGCAAATATGCGAAATCTCGTCGTTGACAAGCTATCGTTCTGCGAGCTTACGGTATTTAACCGTTGTACCCCCGAGACCAATACCGATATGCTTCACAAGCTCGTTCGAGGTGTTTCACGCAGAACCGATATTATCTACGAAAGAACCGACGGATCATTTGATTACGACGATATCGTCGATCCCCTTCCCTTTGACGTGAATGCTGACGTTATCGAGATCGCCGACCGTGATTACGCTCTTTGGTACCGCGATCTTGCCGAAAGCATGGAAGGCTACGATGCGAAGAAGGTTACCTTTATAGGCCAGGCAACGAAAAACGGCGAGCTTAAGCCCGACGAGTTCGTTATCGGCCGTCAGATCATGACCTGCTGCGTCGACGATATCACCTACGGCGGTCTGCTTTGCGAAAACGGCGGAAAGGATATTGAAAAGGGCGAATGGTATAGGATCAACGCTCATATTTCAGTTAAGCATTGCCCGCTTTACGGCAAGGTCGGCCCCGTTCTTGTCGGCGTAAAAGCCGAAAAGTGCGATCCCCCGAGTGAGATCGTAACGACATTCTATTAAAGTTAAAACCGTCGATTCAAACGAAACGACGGTTTTTGTGTTTTTAGGGATACAAACGATTTTATATAATCCTCTTACGATTAGTCAAGCAACAATATTTTTTCGAGGAAACGATCGATCTTTTTGTTTTTCATTTCGGCTTCGGAATCTGTTTTTCCCTTTACCTGCGTATATATTTTCATTTTTGGCTCCGTGCCGCTCGGCCTTATAACAACGCGACAATCATTACCCTTAAAGCGCAAAACGTCACTTGGAGGAAGTCCAAAAAGCCCTTTCCCGAAATCGTCAAGCTCAAGCGCCGTTCCATCAATTTCCGTTGGCGGATCACGGCGGATATGCTCAAGCAGCGCCTTCATTCTTTCCATACCGTCTCTACCGGGCATCGAAACCGTCTTCAACGTAGTTTTATAATACCCGTATCTATCTGATATTTCGCGAAGAATCTGATATATGCTCTTTCCTTTTTCCTTAAAATACGCACACGCTTCTGCAATATACATCGCCGCCGAAATGCCGTCTTTATCTCTTGCGTGAGTGCCAATAAGGTAGCCGCAGCTTTCCTCAAACCCCAAAATATAGTTTTCCACCTTATCAAGCAGTTCTCCTATATACTTGAATCCCGTCAGCACCTCTCTCACTTCAACGCCAAATTCAGAGGCCATATCGAATGCTATATCGGTAGTTACAACCGTTTTTATCACAGTTCCGCTTGCGGCCAAATTGCCACTCTCGGTTCTGCGAAGCAAAATGTAGTACAGCAGGATGCTCCCCACTTCATTTCCGTTAAGCAGAACGTACTCCCCGTTTTCGTTCGGCACGGCAACACCGATACGATCGGAATCGGGGTCGGTTGCCAGTACTAAATCGGGTTTATACAGCTCCGCGTCTCGAAGTGCAAGCTCAAGAGCTGCACCGTCCTCGGGATTCGGGTATGGACAGGTCGCAAACGAACCGTCGGGCATTTCCTGCTCCTTTACGGTATAAACCTCGCTTACTCCTATCTCGTTTAATATTTTTTGCACGTATTTTCCGCCTGTGCCGTTTAAGGGAGAATAAACGACAGACGGAGCGCTGCTCACCTTTATTTTTGTCAGGGAATACCGTTTTATCTCATCAAGGAACGCCCTTTCAACGCTCTGATCTACGACCGATATGCGGCTTTCGTCGCAAACATAATTGTCGAAATAATCACAGCATGCAATCTTTTGCGTGATCGCCTCTGCGGCTTCATCGGTTATCTGACATCCACGTGAATTATACACCTTATACCCGTTATACTCTTTGGGATTATGACTTGCGGTTATCACAATCCCGGCATCGGCTCTTAGATAACGCACAGCAAATGAAAGCACGGGGGTAGGTGTTATATCGCTGAACAAGTAAGCTTTTATTCCCTTAGACGACATAATTACCGCCGCCAATTTGGCAAACTCAGCCGACTTATTACGGCTATCGTAAGCAATAACTACGCTACTTCCGCACGTTTCCTTCAGATACTCGGCAAGTCCAAACGTTGCCTTTGACACACTGTAAATATTCATACGGTTCGTTCCCGCGCCGATTACTCCGCGCAAACCGCCCGTCCCGAAGGAAAGCTCTTTATAAAACCGTTCGTTGATTTCTGTATCGTTGCCGATTAAGGAACGAAGCTCGTTTTGGATTTCCGCGTCCTTGGCGTTAAGAAGCCATCTTTCAAACTCACCGGCTGCATTCATCTATCATATACCTCAAAAGTTCATCAAAATCTGCGGTCGCAAGGCCTATATACATGTCGGCAGTTCCGTAATATACGTACAATTTCCCGTCCTTGACCACCGTTCCTGTGGGGAAAACACAGCCCTCATAAATGCCGCAGGTTTCATAGTCATACTCCGGCTCCATCAGATAATCCTTAGTTCGTGCGATAATTTTTCTTGGATCGTTAAGATCCATCAGTACGGCTCCAACACGGTAAATGCCTTTATCATCCACCCCGTGATACAGCATGAAGTAACCGTATTCCGTCTTGATCGGAGGAGTACCGCCGCCGATACGTTGTGTCTCCCACCATTGCTCGCCAGTCATAAGAAGTTCCGGCTTATCGTATTCGATAAGGTCGTCTCCAAACGATATCCAAATTGAGGGCATTTTAACTCCGGCATCCTTAAACTTCGGGCGTGAGATCATTGCGTACTTTCCTCCCACCTTTTCGGGGAAAAGATACACGTCTCGGTCATCCACCGTCGCTTCTGTTATGCGTCCGAATTTTTTATAAACGTTAAAGTCCTTCGTTGCGGCAAGATAGGTGACCGTTATGTTGTTTTTTGCAAATGCGGGCATTTCCTCGCCTGACACATCGGTTTCGTCCGTAAACGTTGGCGCGCTCGAAACACCCTCCACGTACTCCTGCAGCCAATATTGCCCGGGAGCATACGCTCTCGCGGCATAGGTCAAATAGTACATATCTCCTATTTTCATAAGGCGTGGGTCCTCAACGCAGCCGCCGTCAGGTTCTTCATGACTGCCTTCAAAAGCCGGCTTATCACTCTTTCTAACGAAATTTATGCCGTCCTTTGAGGTTGCCAGTCCCAGCCTTATCTGATGTCGAAGATCGTTGCCGGCTGCACGATAAAGCATAACGAATTCCTCGTTTTTATCATCATAGATAACGGCAGGATTAAGAACGCATCTCTCTTCCCACTGATTCGCGGGATTAGGTTTCAGTATCGGGTTGTCTTCATATTTGTGTAATTTCATGGTATTTTCCTCCCTTAAGTGCCTTATTTCGGTCACAAAAATGATAACACCTGTTTTTCTCATTTTCAATGCCTAAAATCGTCAATATTATGTCTGTTTTTATCATTTGCCCTAAAATTGCATTGACAATACCGTTTGGAGGGGTTATAATTAATAAAATTGTTTGTGGAGCTAAAAAATGTTAGAAATATTATTCAACGATAGTGGCGGCGAATACTTAAAATACCGTGAAGACGATACGGAGCATAACTACTCGTATGCGATAAACACCTTCGATTATCCGACTGTTCACAGCCACGTTGATTATTGGGAATTTTGCATTGTAACGGAGGGCGCAATCAAGAACTGCGTTCAAGGCAAAGAAAAAAATATTTACACCGAAAAAAGCGTATTTATTTTAACGTCGGACGATTGTCATTGCCTGCTTAAAGCATCAAAGAAGATTAGATATATCAATATTTCGGTCAGAGAATTGCATCTTCTGCAGATGTTTGAGGTAATCGCTCCCGATTTCAAGGAACGTATTTTGAATGGGCCACGCTCATTTCACATATCAAATTCGATGCTTGAGGAAATTGAAACGCTCTTGTTCCAGTGTAATCTGTTGAGCCCGACGCAGTTGTATCAAAAGAACGGCTTGCTTTGTTCAGCGGTTATGATACTGTTGCAAGAAGTAAACCGTATCAATCTTGATCTTCACAAACACCTATCCCCATTCGTCAAAAAGCTGCTTTCTGTCACGGAACAAAAGGAATCTCTTTGCTATTCGGCTACCGATTTATGTAATGCACTGGGATATTCTCCTGCACATCTCAATCGTTTGTTTCAAGAGCATTTTGATATGACACCGTATCAATATTTGCAAAAACGCAGGTTTCTTTACGCGCGAAATCTTTTGTGTAACACAGACATGAGTATACTGAAAATCGCCTCCGAGATCGGATACTCAAACCCATCTCACTTCTTCGCCAATTTCAAAAAATATTACGGTGTCACTCCTGGAGAGTGTCGAATTAACGCCAACAAGCAGTTGATGTGAAAAGCACCTAATGAAATCGTTACTACTTCATATCAACAAAATCACCAAGCGATGTTCGCTTGGTGATTTTGTTTTATTTTACGATAACGCCGAGGGTTTCGTGGAACTTTTTGCCGTTTGCGATCTCCTTTTGGACGGCTTTTGCCAAGCTTGAACGCGGGAGCTGATATTTTAAGTTAAGCTCCGTCGTATTCCAAGTAAATAGGTAGCGTTACAACGTTTTATTAAAGTTAAACCCGCTACTGCGATGCAGTAGCGGGTTTTGCTTTTCAGGTTTCTGCCATTTTTCTTTTGCGCTTGCGTACGGCTTTGACGATAAAAACCGTAACTATCGTAATTACGGCAATTATCGCCACGACAAGAGCCGTGAAATTAAGATAAATCGAAGTGTTGTCGGGGTATTCGAGATATAGTATTTTTCTTTCAACATCTCTTCCTCCCGGATCGTAGCGAATTATAATGTTCTTATCCGTCCATTCGATTTCGTAATCGCCGTTGCTGATCGGGTGAATATCGAAATAGGTGGATAATACGCCAAGCTTTTGCGGCATAAGCTTTTCTATCCAGTTTGGAGAAGATCCTTTAACGCCGTATATCTCGGTACCGCACCATTCGTATGTTTCCCATTCCTTTATAATAAGGGTATATTCACCGTCGGGGGAATGAATTATTATATCTTCATCATATTTTTTGTTGAAGATTTCACCCATGTAAATATACGGCATTGCAATAAATATCGCCACAGATACCGCTATGCAAATATTGGCTGTTACAGCCGATTTCTTTTTATAATTTGCCTTTACCGTTTGTGATACACTTTCGGCTTCTTCATTGGCTTGACATTCTTCCCTTTTCCTGTGCGCCATTCCGACTATGCACCATAAGAACATCGCAACAGGAGACAAAATCAAGAGAATGAACGCAGCCGCATTGAACGACGCACCGTAAAAGCGCAATATAACGAAAAGCTGCGTTGCCAATATTCCCAAAAACCAAGCGAAAAGCTTGAGGTTTTTTCGTGGCTCCGAGACGGTCTTTCCGATCAAATATGAGGATGTCGAAATTAATGCTCCCGCGATTGGAAGCGTAATAACCCAGAAATTATGCCACGGAACGTAGGGAAAAACAGCTAACACATGGAACACCAAGCTCGTTATGGCGAGCGCAAGTGTCATGCGCTTTACTGTTGTTTTGTCCGCAATTAGTCTTTTCCAAAATCTCATAACATCATTTCTCCTTTCCAACGGGTTGCAGTAGCGGGTTTGTTTTTATAACAGTGCGTATTACTTAAATCCGGGAAATTCATTCGCTTTAAGCGGCTTTCAAAATTCCGCGTTAATTATTTGTTATGTGATACCAATTTTTGCAGATGCGTTCGCTGAACAAAAATTTACCGCCGACTTTCCACGGTCTACCATTTGGAGAATACACAAGAGCGTGATTCTTGCCGAACGACCAAAAGATCACTCGCGATCCCCTAACTTCCACGTAATCGAGATATTCTTCGTCATTAAATGTATCATCAATAATTCCAAAAGCTTCCGAAGCATCATCTGACAATTCAAACGAACCGAGCTTATATCTGCTACCGTCATAACTCAAACAGTACTCTCCGTCTGACAAATTATTGAAAATCCAATCTGTTACCTTTTCGCACTCACCTCTGTGGTACTTTACTTCGTCATATCGACGAAAAACATTATTTAGATTGTTGACAATTAAAACGGGTACAGTAATTAATAACAACGCAAAAATTAAACAAACACACAGCATAATTTTGCTGATAGAAAACTTTTTCATAGATTATACGCTCCCACTCACTACCGAATTAAATTCCATTAATGCAATATATGGTCTATATATTCCATTATGTCCGGTACTCCACTGCTGGAATGTATTATTATCGGCGGTGGTAGCAACGAACACGTTTCCTGCCGAGGTCTGCGCTCTAACGCTTACGTCTTGTTTCTTGACGAATCATTCCGACTATGTAAAAGCCGAACATAATCACTGCCAGACATATCCCAAAAATAACAATGCTGTATTCACCAAAACAGCTTATGAGAGAAAGAACAGATACTACAATTGCCAAGAGCCAAGCGATCGACTTGACTATCCTGTGCTGCTTTGATACCATCTTACCGATCAGATAAGAGGACATCGAAATAAACGCCAACAAAAACGGTAGTATCATAAACACTTCATACATGATCAGTTCATACCACGGAGTGAAGGGGAAAAACAATAAGCCATTTAACATCAAGCTCACGGTGGCAAATATCGACGTCAGTATTTTTGCCGCCTTTTTATTCCCGCTCGGCCTATCCAAATGATAATTCAATAGCGCCCATATGCCGCAGATCAAATACCAGACGCCTTTAGCCGGCATATAATAGACCATAATACCCTGAAATTTGATTATACAAGCGACAATATCTACTGCGATCATTGCAAAAACGCTTGACAAAATAACAGCCTTTTTACGTTTTCTCGACACTTCGGAAGATTCAGCAAAACGCTTTACATACGCGCAAAAAAACGCAGGCACCAATATAACGTTCAAGAGCAAAAACGAGAACCCTAACAAATCAAATATTGGGAATAATAAATACGAAAGCAGATAAGTTACGATATTTAGGATAACGAAAACAAGAATATTTATCATGATATCACCATTTCCTCTCATCAGTTGTGGTTACACACAACATAACTTTGTTCGAAATTTGTGATCTAACTGCTTAATATCTGCGCAAGAGATAAGATTTTGTTTGCTGTGCTTATTATACTACAAAGCTGTTAGCGTTGCAATAGATTTGTATAATTTTCTATACAATGCACATTAAATTACATTATTTATTGTGCAAAATGTGAAAAGCGACGGTGTTCCGTCGCTTTTTTTGCTGAAATCTCATGTTAGTTTTTAGGGATAACTCCGAGAGTCTCGTGGAATTTCTTGCCGTTTTCTATTGCATTTTGGACGGCTTTTGCCAAGCTTGAGCGTGGGAGCTGATATTTTAGGTTAAGCGCCGTTGTGTTCCAAGTGAAAAGGTAGCGTAT
>JAZNXR010000060.1:0-1999 GCA_045593985.1 Eubacteriales bacterium | reverse complement strand
ATATTTGAAGAGGGTGTTATAGCTCACTACGAATGTACAACCTGTGGCGGCATCTTTAACGAAAGCAAGGAAGCAGTTACCTCAACTTCAATAGAAAAGGTTGTTCCTGAAATTTCTATTTACTTAGACGGCGAAGCCGTTGCAGAGTTTACCGTTGATGAAACGACATCTGGTAAAATTTCACTTTCTATTGCGGATTTAGAGGTGACGGAAGGTCAACTCGTTACCATTCGTGATACCGCTAATGCAGAGGTTATTTACGAATATACGGTGAGCGAAAAACAGTTAAGCAGCTTAGGTATTGTTGCAGGTAATATTGATACCACGAGTCATAAAGTCCGCACCACATCTGTATCTGACATTAACTTTACAATTAATAAGTATGGAGCAGCCGAGCTTACTATGGACGGCTACGTACATAGTGGTGTTGTTATAGAAATAACCAGCTCCCGTAGCTCGGGTGTGCCCGTGCTTTTCCCGATGAGCAAGGTTGATTATTACAACGATCCCGAGATGCAGGCATACGTATTCGGTCTTTTCGGCTCGGATGGAAGCACCTCTCTCCGTATTATAGATATGGACACCGACACGGTCTACGACTACGATGATCTCAGCGACACGAACGCTTGGGACAAGTGGTCCTATTCCCGTGGTGCAAACGGCGAGATAGTCTTTGCTGAGGGCTTGTCCGACTGGTGGCTTGCATTTGACATAGGCGGCGACGGTAAGATAACCCTGACTCGTCATAATCATCCGAGTGTCGTAAAGCCTACGATCACCGTTTTTGACGGAGAGACGATTGAGATGGAGAAGATCACCCTTGAGGTTGGCAGCGACGAGTATAATTATTACACCTGGCAGCTGACCGATGAGGCATTCTCAAGGCAGGATGAATGGCTTGATACAGTCGACCTTGATAACATCACTATTTACAAAGGATTCCTTACTGTCGATGCGGGAGGTAGCTTCTACATCGGCGACGATTACAGCATAAAGCCCTGGACGCTTCTCTCTACGGTATACGTAGAAGAAAATGCCATTGATAAGTACACAGGCACTGTAAAGGAAGGATACCAGACAAAGTACGTATACGGTCTTACGCTTGAAAAGTCAGGAACTTACGCTATCGAATATCTGCCCTTCTGCAATGTTATCAATATTTTTGAGGTGGATTTAGGCGACGGATACAATATGTATCTTGACGGTGCATTTATTCCGCTTGAGGCAGATGGTAGCGGCATATTGACATACGAGGGATTAGAGGCGACGAAGAGCACTAATATCGCATTCTTCACATCTGCTTATTCCGCGATGCCATTAACTCTTTCCGACAGTAGCGACGCGTCGGTAGCGCACACCTTGACTACAGACGGCATGAGCAGTTTGTTCTTTGATAAGGCGGGTAAGTTCAATCTGTCTTACGATACCAAGACGGGAATTCTTACGATTGAAGTTGTTGAGCTTGAAGAGGATGGCGGAAGCGAAAACGGAAGCATTGATGATTATTTTATCTTCCTCTCTGTTGTGGATTACACAAACGGAAATCAGACGCTTTATTTCACTCAAAATCCTGATAATGAAAACGAGGTTTATGTCAGAGTGGAAACAATGGCGGCGAATAGTTATATCTCAGTCGGTGTAATGGAAAAGGGCGGAGATTATAGCACGACCAACTACGCTACGCTTGCGGATACCGACTCGTCGATAGCAACCAATCTCACCGCGGAATTAATTAGTGTGAAGGTTGCAGGTCCCATTGACGTTTATTTCAACTTTGAAACAAAAACTGTAAAAATCGTTGCGGTATCAGGCTCAACCGAGGAAACGGTGTTACCCAAGGATATTTACATCAGCACGATGAAAAAATATGCTTTCATCGAGAATCCCGACAACTCCGATGAGCTTTGCTATCTCGGACTCGTTTTGGAAAGCTATGACGATTTCAGAATTCGTGATACGGATAACAATTACATATCCGATATCACCCTTGTCTCCGGCA
>JAZNXR010000059.1:0-3664 GCA_045593985.1 Eubacteriales bacterium | reverse complement strand
AACGCTCTGAACGACGTAATCAACGTAGTTACGCTCGGTTACCGTTACGGTACCGGTCGTCATTTCGCCGATGTAAATAGTCTCACCCGCCTTGAGGGTAACCGATGCCTTGCCGTTAAGGAAGGTTACGGTCTCCTCTGCACCTACAAGCTCACCGTTTGCGTAGCGGTAAGCATACGCCTTAAATCTGCCGTTCATTCCGGGATAGGTCAGGTCGAATACGAATTCGGTATCTGCGCCGTTCGGAAGAACAACGCCGGGAGCAAGCTCCTTTGTGATCTTGATTCCGCTTTCGGGCATGACTGCGATACGTCCGTTATTCGACATCGTGATTCCGACGACCGCGTCGTGAGATGCGTCGTTCCATGCGTAGGAGTTGGAATCGTAGAAGAGCTCGTGAGAGTTAGGCAGTGTGCCTGTCGGATTGCTTTCCTTCGGGACGATGCCTGCGTCTCCGTCATAGTCATTTCTTACCGTTCCTGCCTTGACGGTATAGGTGCCGTCACCGTTGGCAACCGCAACGGAGAGGACCTCCTTCGGAAGCTCGTGATGCTCGATAACGGTCCTGAAGGTGCTTCCTACCTTTTCATAGTAGGAATAGTAGTAATACATTTTTCCGTTCTGCGTAGAGGGGTGTGCACTTCCGTTATAAACGGTATCCGCAGTGTCGGAATAAACGAGAGAATCGTGCTGATAGTAGTAGCGGTCATTCTGATGCGAGGGGCGGAAATACGAGTAGGTATTTACCTTGCCGTAGCCCGTCAGCTTGCCGTTTGCGTCGGGAGTTCTTTCCCATGCGTTAGTATAGAAGTAAACCTCGCCCGTCGTGGGGTTGGTATTTGCTGCAAGATAGCTTGCCGAGACCTTATCATTCAGATTGAAGGAGTTGATCTCGGGATCAAGACCTACCTCGTATATGAGGTGAATGGGGGTATCGGGTATTGCTTCGATATTGATGACGTTCTTATTCTCGTCGAGATCTACCTTATAGGTGATCTTCGGAAGAAGCGATGCGGGAACTGCGAATGCAACATCCTGCTCGCCCGTCGGTACGCCTGCGTTTACCTTTTCTCTGACACGAACGGTCGTATACATCATATTCGTGTCACTGTCAGCGCCGAAAAAGATGTAGCTCGCATTGATATGCGCAGCGTTAACGGGGAGAGTCATTCCCTCGTACCACATATCAAGGTATGCGCCCTGCGCATCGGATATCCAGCCCACCCAGTTCGAGAATTCGCCGGTTGTGGGATCGTAGGAGATCTGACCGTGATCGTAAGCATTCTGAAGAAGCTTCAATGCAGTCGCTTCATCTATTCCGAGACGGGTAATACCGGACTGAAGACTTTCAAAGATAAGTGTAGAGTTAGTATCTATCTGTCCACCGTCAAACGCATCGGTCAGTGCGTGAGCGAGCGCTTCGCCCGTGAAGAGCTTTCCGCCCGACATGATTCCCTTCATGCCGGTGACATTCATATATGCGCCTATCTTATCCACGAAGGAAACGTAACCCGAAAGGTTATGGTCGCTTCCCTGAAGGAGTGTGGGAGAATATACCGACTTTGAAACGATCTCGGAGACAACGTCCTTAAACGCATTAGCGAGTGCTTCCTCAAGAGTCGTCGTTCCGCTCTGGTAGGAATCTACGTCGAAATAGCCGTCAACGTAATCCTCCGTGAGTTCTGTCGACACCTTGGTAAAGCGTTCGCCGTCGACTGTAACGTAAGAGCCGGTCGAGAGCGCATTATAGTCGCTCCAAGCATTTTTAAGGGCTGTCGTGTTCTTTTTTACGGGATCAAGGATAGCTTCGCGAAGAGAATTATCCTCGGTTCCCTCTTTGCCGAGCGTATAGAAAAGTGCTCCGTACTCGCTTCCGTACTTTTCGGAGATCTTCGCCTTTACGTAGGATGCGGTAAGCTCGGTCGCAAATACTTCCGCAACTCCCGCACCATAGCTTTGTCCGTTACCGATGCCTGCATTGTATTCGTTAGTCGGAGGATTTGTGAAATCGTTTGCTGCAAAGGTCGGAATACCGTCGGTGAAAAGCATTACGACGGGGATTCTCGGAGCAGTATTCTGATTAAGAATGTTACTTGTCGCAGTCAGAATATTCATTGCCTGCTTGAGACCGAGTGCAGTATAGGTTCCGCCTGTAACGCCCCAGCTTCTGTATGACGCGGAAACGTCATTGCCGTTTCCGTCGGTAACGTTCGCGTTGAGCGAAATGGAGGTTCCGCTATTATTTATATTGAGAAATCTTCCGCTATTGTCGGAGGTCTCATAGTGAGCAAGAGGGAGATAGGTCGTGGTTTCGCTGTCGAAGAAAACGATAGCAACACGGTTACCGTCGTTTGCATCCATAAGCTGATTCATTGCGACGTTTACCGCATTGATCATAGCTCTTGCGGGTGCGCCCTCCATCGAGCCCGAGGTGTCGAGCACCATTACGGTATCGGTAGGCGCCGCCGCCTTGCCCGTTACGCTCATATTCGAGCCGATTGCCGAAAGCGCAACGAGGAAGCTGTTATTGCCGCCTATCGTGAAATCCTTGCCGTCGATCGTAGTTGACGTCTTGAAGACCGACTTATCGGTCCAGACGGCTCCTGCGTTCAACGTCGTCAGATCGCCGCTTACGGGGAAGTATTGCTTCCAACCGTCAACCGTCGAGGGATCGGACTCGAGGGCGTGCGTGCCCGTGCCCGTCGGTGCCGCCGTCAGGATCATTGGGATACAAGTGATCAGAAGTGCGATCGAGAGTATCCAGCACATAATTCTGTTAGATATTTTGATTTTTGCAGTCATACCGTTTTCTCCTTTTCATATACTGCGTCAGGGACATTTCCCGCTGTTGTGTTCTCAATTATATTTGATTCGTCACCGTCAAATGCTTATATTCCTACAAGCTCTCTGAATGCTTTTTCGTTCGCTACCGCAACAAATTCCTTGAACGCCAAGCGAACTCGCTTGCCGAGCGCTCTGTAATCCATCGCGAACACCTTTTTCAGCTTAATACTTCGCGTTTCTTCGGGAATACCGTAGATCGTGAGTATATTGTTCAGCGCGCCGGTTATTCTTGCTTCAAGCGAAACGGGATCTCCCGCCGTCATAAGCGTTGCGTATTCGATTCCCGAAACAAGTATCTCGGCTTCGGCAAACTGCTCGTCGGTCCAATCGGGCTGATATGCTCCGAACACCTTTTTTGCTCGCTGCGCGTCGTTTCTTCTTATCAGATCGAGGCAAAGCGGACTTGAATATGAGGCAATGAAGAAATCCTTTATCACCTCGTCATCCTCGCTTGCGCTCAGCATTGTCGTTAGCTCAAGGCAGATCGCCATTATTGAGCTGACTCCCTCGTTTGCCTCCTTTTCCATCAGCTCCCACTGGAACTTACAGAGCATATCTACAAGCTCCGTCAGCAGATGCTCCTTCGTCGGATAATGGAAGGTCAGGTTTCCGGGACTCATCTCCAGACCTTTCGCAATCGAAGACACCGTTGTATTCGAATAACCGTTTTCAAGAAATTGCTTAGTGGCTTCGCCAATAATCTCAAGTCGTGTCAATGCACCTTTGTCAATTCTTGCCATGCCTTTCTCCTCTTGTTTGCGTCATTTTATTTGTCAACGCATTTCTTGTATTTCCATTATAGTATGTATACTAAAATTTG
>JAZNXR010000058.1:0-4372 GCA_045593985.1 Eubacteriales bacterium | reverse complement strand
GGAAAAAGCAGACGCAGGCATTGTAAACGAAACGCTTTCCCCGAAGCTTCTTCCGAATTACGCGAGAAAGGTGTAATATACGGCTATGGAACTCTTTGGCGGTGTTATCACCATTTCTAATATATCGACTCTGCTTGTCGTCGTTTTTGCAGTACTCTTTCTTGGATATCTTCTTGGAAGAATTACGATAAAGGGAGTTTCCCTTGGCGATGCAGGAGTATTTGTCGTTGCACTTATCATCGGCGCACTCTGCTTTACCGCAAACGAAGCAACGGGACTTAACTTCTTCGCTTCAAAAGCGCCGTACGATTTTTCGCCGGGACTGTCGATAATCGAAAGCCTCGGACTTGTGCTTTTCGTAACTTCGGTCGGATTTATCGCCGGCCCGAAGTTTTTCGGAAACCTTAAAAAGAACTTCAAATCCTACGTCCTTATCGGCTTGGTCGTTATCTTGGCAGGCGCTCTTGCGGCTGTCGGATGCATTTATATCGGTGAGGCGGTAGGATATGGCTCGTCAATAAAGGATCAGGACGGCTTTGTTGCAATGATAGTCGGACTTCTTTCCGGCTCGCTTACCTCCACCCCAGCGTTCTCGGCTGCAAAGGCAACCGTTGCCCCCGAATACGAATCCCTCGTTTCAGTCGGACACGGTATCGCTTATATATTCGGCGTTATCGGCGTCGTGCTGTTCGTACAGCTCGTTCCGAAGATAGCAAAGGCGAATATGGATGAAGAAAGAGCAAAGCTCGTAACTAAAAAAGAAGAGACCAAAAAGACGTTCGTCGGCAAGCTCTTCGAGCTTGATCACATGGGAATTGCGGTGTTTGCACTTGCGGCGATTCTTGGAACATTTGTCGGACAGATAAAGATCCCGCTTTCGGGTAAGGGCCTTGACGGCACCTGCTTCTCGCTCACAACAACGGGCGGATGTCTGCTTGTCAGCTTGATCCTCGGACATTTCACACGCATTGGCAAGGTCAGCATCATGCCGAGCGCATCGACTCTTAAGCTCTTCCGTGAGCTTGGACTCGTGTTCTTCCTTGTCGGAGCGGGAATACCCGGCGGTGCTGAATTTGTTGCAAACTTTGATCCGATGTACTTTGTTTACGGAATCATAATGACGGTCATTCCGATGTTCGTCGGATTCTTCTTCGCAAAATACGTTCTTAAGCTCTCCCTGCTCAATAACCTCGGCTCGATAACGGGCGGTATGACAAGCACACCGGCTCTTGGAACGCTTATAAACGTCTCGGGAACGGAGGATGTTGCGTCTGCTTACGCCGCAACATATCCTATTGCGCTTGTCGCTGTCGTTCTCGTCTCGCAGTTCTTAGTCATCCTGTTCTGATATCGGAAAAATTTAAGTGTTTTGTTAATATCCATTGACATAAAACAAATTATTGTATATAATGTAAAATGCAAGAAACGAAAGCCAAACTTGCATTTTGCGTGAGGAAGATATGAATTCTAATCAACCGGTCTCACGAAATACGCTTCAGCGTTTGCCAAGATATTTGAATTATCTGAAATCGCTCGATCCAAACGGCAATGTGTCGTCAACCGAAATAGCAAAGGCGCTTGGGCTTAATGACGTGCAGGTTCGAAAGGACCTTTCGGCAGTCAGCTCGGGCGGCAGACCTAAGGTGGGTTACAGTGTCGCACAGCTTTCCTCGGATTTGAAGGAATTTCTCGGATATAATGCAATTAAGGGCGCAATAATCGTCGGTGTCGGAAACCTCGGAAGGGCGCTTATGTCCTACCGCGGCTTCTCCGAATACGGCCTTTCGATAATTGCGGGCTTTGACAGTAATCCCGCCCTTGTCGGTTGCTGTGTGGACGGAAAGAATATTTATTCCCTCGACTGCCTTGTTGATTATTGCCGTGAAAACGGAGTTACGATCGGCGTTATTGCGACTCCCGCCGCTTATGCGCAAGAGGTCAGCGATCTTCTCGTCTCGGCAGGAATAAAGGCAATATGGAATTTCGCACCGGCACATATATACGTTCCGGACGGAGTTCTCGTGCAGAATGAGAATATGGCTTGCTCGCTTGCGTTGCTCTCGAAGCATTTAAACGAAATGCTCGGAGAATGATATCGCCCGATTTTAAGGAGAAAACATATGGCACAGTACTCATCTATGACGAAGGAGGAGCTGGAAACGCTCCTGACAAGCCTCGAAGCGGAATACCGCTCATATAAGGCAAAGGATCTCACCCTCAACATGGCGAGAGGAAAGCCCTCCGTCGAGCAGCTCGACCTTTCTATGGGAATGATGGACATTCTGTGTTCCGAAAGCGACCTCACCTGCGAGGATGGAACCGATTGCCGCAATTACGGCGTTCTTGACGGTGTTCCGGAGGCAAAGCAGCTTCTTGGTGATATGATGGAGGTTCCTGCCGATAACATAATAATATACGGAAATTCCTCTCTTAACGTGATGTACGATACGGTTTCCCGTTCAATGACGCACGGTGTCCTCGGCTCAACTCCCTGGTGCAAGCTTGACAAGGTGAAATTCCTTTGTCCCGTACCGGGCTACGACAGACACTTTGCGATCACACAGTATTTCGGAATCGAAATGATACCCGTTCCGATGACGAAGGACGGCCCCGATATGGATATGGTCGAAAGGCTCGTTTCGGAGGATGACGCAATAAAGGGCATCTGGTGCGTTCCGAAGTATTCAAACCCGCAGGGCTATTCCTATTCCGACGAGGTCGTTCGTCGCTTCGCACACCTGAAGCCGAAGGCAAAGGATTTCCGAATCTATTGGGACAACGCATATACTATCCATCATCTTTACGATGACGATCAGGATTATCTGCTTGAAATCCTCGACGAATGTCGCAAGGCGGGTAACCCCGATATGGTATATAAGTTCGCATCGACCTCGAAGATTTCCTTCCCCGGCTCGGGAATTGCCGCTATCGCCGCTTCGCATAATAACCTCGATGATATTCGCCGTCAGCTTGGCATACAGACGATAGGACACGATAAGGTAAATCAGCTTCGCCACGTGCGTTTCTTCAAAAACATCGAGGGAATGAACGAGCATATGCGCCGCCACGCCGCAATTCTTCGACCGAAGTTCGACAAGGTGCTTGAAATACTCGAAAACGAGCTTGGCGGACTTGGCATAGGTGAATGGACAAAGCCGAAGGGCGGATATTTCATCTCCTTCGATTCGCTTCCCGGATGCGCAAAGGCAATCGTTGCACGTGCTAAAAAGGCAGGCGTAATAATGACAGGCGCAGGCGCAACTTATCCTTGCGGAATTGATCCCAACGACTCAAATATCCGTATTGCACCGTCTTATCCTTCGCTATCCGATCTCGAAATCGCAACAAAGCTTTTTGCTCTCTGCGTTAAGATCGAAAGCGCAAAGAAAATACTTGACGAAAAATAAAAATTCCGCCTCGGCAAGAAAAGCCGAGGCGTATTTTTTTGTGCTTTTTATTTAAATATATTGAAGAAATAATATTGATTTTTCTTCAAAGCTTTGCTATAATTAACATATAATGGGTAAGGATTTTTTTAATGATCCTGTTTGAGCAATTTTGAAAGGAGCTACATAATGAAATACATTGTAAACGGACGCATCGTAATGCCCGACAGAATAGTTGAGGGCAAGGCGCTTGCGTATGAAGAAAAAATTGCGGGCATCGTAAACGTATGCGACATTCCCGAAGGCGCCGAGGTTATTGATGCAGAGGGAAATTACGTTTGCCCCGGTCTTGTCGATATTCATATTCACGGCTATCTTAACGAGGACGCCTCCGACGGAAAGCCCGAAGGAATCAGAAAAATGGCGTACGGCGTTGCCAAAAACGGCGTTACCTCCTTCCTCCCGACGACGATGACGGTGTCGAGAAAGGATCTTGAAGCTGCATTTGATACGGTAAGAGGACTTAAGGAAGAGTCGCTTAACTGGGACGGAGCAGAAATTCTCGGCGTTCATGCCGAAGGCCCTTTCATTAACCCCTCCAAGAAGGGCGCGCAGAACGGTGAAAACATTCAGGCACCCGACGCTGATTTTATCGTTGATAATTCCGATATCATCCGTCTTATTACCGTTGCTCCCGAAATGGATAAAAACCATGAGGTAATCAAAGAGGTTTCTCGCAGATGCGACGTGCTTCTTTCGATGGGACATACGAGCGCAGGCTATGAGGAAGCAGTCTCGGCAGTCAATGACGGTATCGGACACGCAACTCACCTCTTCAATGCAATGACGGCACTTGCGCACCGTGATCCCGGTGTTGTCGGCGCAGCTCTTGCCACCGATGTTACGGTCGAGCTTATCTGCGACACCTTCCATATCCATACAGGTCTTTTTGAGCTTGTTGCAAAGTGCAAGGGTGACAAGTTCCT
>JAZNXR010000057.1:0-2084 GCA_045593985.1 Eubacteriales bacterium | reverse complement strand
GTCTCGTGGAATTTCTTGCCGTTTTCTATTGCATTTTGGACGGCTTTTGCCAAGCTTGAGCGTGGGAGCTGATATTTTAGGTTAAGCGCCGTTGTGTTCCAAGTGAAAAGGTAGCGTATAAGCGCCAGGCTTTCGTCCTCGCTTATCTTATCGAACATATTTCCGAAGCGGATTATTCCGCTGCTTTCGGGAAGAAATTCCTTTAATGTATCGTCAAGAAGCCAGGAGTGACATGTGAAAACCTTATATTCGAAGCTTGGGAAGTGCGTGTCGAAGAATTCCTTTGCGCAGGCAATTGACTTTTCGCACTCGACGGTAGTCAATTTACCGCCCTCGGGAATATGTATTTCAAGGACATTATCGCCCTTTTTGATTCCGTATTTTTCAATATCCTGCTCTGCTTCGCCCATGCAGAACTGAAGCCTTCCGAGACGGAAAAGCTTGAGTCCGAGGTGGCGTGAAAGCCAGCCGAGCTCGCCGAGATACAATTCGCCCTTGACGTTCGACCAGGTTATACACCACGTTACGATGTCGGACAGCGTATCGACGATGATTTTCTCGGGGATTCCTATTTTGCGGGCTTCGTTATATGTGTTTTCGCACATATAGAGGTAGGAAAGCAGGTTTCTCTTTCCGTCTTTGCAGTCTTTGTCGTAAGCGTCGAGCGTGATCACGTCGGAGATCGGGATCGCGTTCAGCGCGTTATAAAATTCTTTGTCATACTCCGACGGGAAGCATAGCGCTTTATACCATTTTTCGATTATGTGCTTAACGCTCGGCTCGGTCGGCAGCCAGATATGTGAATCGTCGGTTTGCGGCGCGATTATCTCTGCCGTTCTTTCCTTTTTACCGAGGAAGCGCAGCACGTTGTCGCTATATAGCTTGTTCAGGTTTTCCCTGCTTACGCCGAGATTCAGAAGTATCTCGCCGTCGGTTTCGAGCCATTCTTTTGCCCATTCGGAATTATATGAGTCTGCTGTCGAATCAAGCCCGAATATTACGTTATCACCTACGTTATAGCCGATCGTATAAAGCTTTGTCAGAAGCTCATTGCGGTAGATCTTTGGAGTTCCGGGGGTGATGTCGAAGAACATTTCTACGTTTTTGCCCTCGTTCTTTGCGTGAAGGAACTTACCGTAGAGTGCGATGCACTCATCTACCCACGGCCACGAGCAATGTCCCGTTGAGAATCTTATACCCTCAATGTCGAGTAACGCTTCCCAATTTATCGGGCGGTTATATTTCGACGATACGTTTCCGTCCCACAGAATTCCCGTATGGAAGATCACAGGAACATCAAGCTTTGCTATCTCACGAAGAAGCGTCATTGACCTTTCGTCATGAACATAGTAATTAGTGCAGATCATTTTGAAGGCGACGATTCCACGCTTGACCGCTTCGTGTACCTTTTCCACTATATCTTCTTCAAACGGGTGTATCCACATTACGGGGAACAGGCGCCCCTCATACCCTCTCGTCCAGGAAAGGACTTGCTCTATGCGCTCGTCGAAAGTCAGAACTCCGAGCCCTTCGTATTCCTGTTCTTTCGGGGGCGACGAGAAAACACAGCCGCCGTATATGCCTGCTTCTTCCATTGATTCAAGAAGTTTTTCGGGCGTAGGTGCGGTGTTTTTGCAGTGAATGTGCATATCGAAGATCTTCATGGCATTTTTCGCTTTCGTGTGAGATTGGGTTTATTGTATTGTAGCATATCGAAAAAATCAATTCAATAGGATTATTGAATATTATGAAATTTCAGCGCAATATCGAAAGGGGTTTCCAAAGGGGAAAACGTGTGCAGAATTTTGCGGAGGCAAAATTCAAACGGTTTGCCTCTTGGCGTGTTTCTTTGCAACTTTCTTGCACGGGCAAGAAAGTTGAGAAAAAATGACATTTTTTGTAACGGCGGGAGCAAGCCCCCGCCCTACGACGAACAAACTGACCGTAGTAATTTCCTACAGGCGAGCGAAGCTCGCTCGAATCTCTCAGCTGATCTGACAAAATAAAAATGCACCCTGATGGGTGCCCGGAAAGGAAGTTATAATTTGGGCGCTTCGCAAAATGACCGCTGTGGCGGTCATTTT
>JAZNXR010000056.1:0-38808 GCA_045593985.1 Eubacteriales bacterium | reverse complement strand
CTGCGCCCCTCTTCAATGTATTCGTAGTGCGATTTTAGTTTACCCAAATGCCCTGCCGGCTTGTAATATTTGTTTTTTGGATCAATCTCACAAATGCCAAGTCCTACACGGCTTTCCATATTGAGAAGCATCTCTCCTTTTGGAGAAACTACCATACTGCAGCCGCAAAGTTGCGATTTTTCTCCAAGCGATACAGATGCGCGAATTAAGTGCGCATTGGTATTGTAGCAAAGAAATTTATTGATGATTGAAAGTGCATCGTGACTGTCGGTGCGTTGCAAGGAGCAACCGATAATGATATCTACATTCTCTCGTGCAATTTTTGCAAAATTTTCGTAAAAATAAAAATCATAGCAGGTAAGAAAAGCGAAACGCAAGCCCTCTATTTCCAAAATGTAGGGTGAGGCAACCTCATAGCTGTATGCCACATCCAACTCGTGCCCGCCCTCAGCATCGGTCTTAACCTCGCTGGGCGCGGGATGCGCCTTGAAATATCGGCCAACGATATTGCCGCATCTGTCAAAGACATGGGTGGTATTTCTAATACCGGTTTCGGTTTCATATCCCGCATTGACAAACACAAGCGAATTACATCTCTTTGCTGTTTCACTTGCCTTGCGTAAAAGAATAGAATTATATTGCTTGACCGCATGATAAAATCCATCCTTTCCCTTCACGTCCGCAAGGGCATCGCTGTATTCGGGAAGAACGATTAAATCCATGCTTTCATCGCATTTGTCAAGCAAAGCCAAAAGACCTTCAAAACACTGTTTTATATCCTTCTCATTAAAAGAATAGTTGGGTTGAATTACACAGACTTTCATTATTGATTTTCCTTTCGATAATCAAGTCAAGCCGTATCTGCAAGCTTGCTTGCAAGGACGGCGGCGCAGATTGCTCCGCGAGCGCTTCGGTGCGCCGAAGCAGGGTGCGTAGCGCCGCCTCGCATGAGGCGTGGCTCGCAGAAGCATATGTTATACCGTACTGCTGTAAAATGAACTTTCGAGGCTTGCTCGAAAATTATATTTGTTTCAACTAAAATTTGGGGCATTTTTTAATTTTGAACACCGATTTTAGTAGGGCGGGGGTTTACTCCCGCCGTTTCGTTGGCAAAAGTTTTCTTGGTGGCGGGAGCAAGCCCCCGCCCTACGGGTTTATTGTTTTTTTCTCGTCAGACAAACGACACTCTCGACATGCCCCGTACGAGGGAACATATCAACGGGGGTTACTTTTCCCATTACGAAGCCTGCTTCGATCAGCTTTTTCGCATCCCGTGCGAGGGTTGTCGGATCGCAGGAGACGTAAACAAGCTTTTTAAGATTGCTTTTTGCAAGCTTTTCGGTCAGGGGCGCAGACATTCCTTTACGTGGCGGATCAATGAAAACGCAATCGAAGTCGTCGAGGACGAAGGTCGTTGCATCTGCACAAATAAAGGTTGCATTCGTTACGCCGTTAAGGGCGGCGTTCGCCTTTGCGTTTTCTACCGCCTGCGGTATTATTTCGATGCCGAGCACTGACGCTTCGGGACGGGATTTCGCAAACGAAATTCCGATAGTTCCCGCACCGCAATAAAGGTCTGCGACCTTCTTTGCGTCGCCTGCCAATCTGATTGCTTCGTTATAGAGAAGCTCGGCGCAGGAACGGTTAACCTGGTAGAAGGAGAGCGAGGATATTCCGAAGCGGCAATCACAGAGGATATCCTCAATGCGATCCTCGCCGTACAGCACCTTCACCCTTTTACCGAGGATCACGTTCGTTTCCTCGGGGTGAATATTAAGCAGCACGCTTACGATATTCGGGAATTTTTCCGTCAAGGCTCCCGCAAACTCCTTTTCGCCGTCGAGCGCCTCCTTCGGCGTTACGAGGCAGACCATGATCTGCCCGGTTTTCTCCGCTATTCGCAGATAAATATGCTTGACTGGCCATTTTTTGCTCTTTATATATTCCGAGACGAATTTCGCAATCTCCGAAAGCGCAGGGGAGGTCAGGTCACACGTTTTTGTAGGAATAATGTTATGAGAATGGCGCGCATAGTAGCCGATGTTTCCGTTTTCATCGATCGGATACTGGGCTTTATTGCGGTAGCCGCTGACTTTGCCGTCGGTCAAGACCTCGTTCACAACGGCATCAATGCCGTTTTTGCGGAAGGCGGAAACAACAAGCTCCCTCTTTAATTTCAGCTCATATTCACGGCTGACGTGTCGGAATGAGCATCCTCCGCAACGGGGAAAAACCTCGCAGTCAGGCGATATACGGTATTCTGAGGGGGAGATCATCTCCTCAATTCGTGCAACGGCGTAGTCCTTTGCCGCCTTTATTATTTTGATTTTAAGCTCGTCGCCCGTGACGCCTCCGTCAACGAAAACGACGATTCCGTCAATTCTCGTTACTCCGTAGCCGAGGTCGTTCATATCGGTCACGGTGACGTTATGATAAGTATTTTTTACAAGCATTCGCTCACCAATACTTTCTGTCAAGAGAGCGAAGCTGAATTGCCTCTGCTATATGCTTTGCCTCGATGTTTTCGCTTCCGTCGAGGTCTGCTATCGTTCTTGATACCCGAAGAATTCTATCGTAGCCACGTCCCGAAAGTCCCATTTTATCAAATGCGTTTTTGAGCAGGCTTGATGCCGATTCGGACAGCTCGCAGTATTTTCTTATCTGCGAGGATTCCATTCCTGCGTTTGAATATGTAGCTTCGCCGTTTGCTCTGAAGCGGTTTACTGCTCTGCGGCGTGCTTCAACGACTCTGCGCCGAATCGTCTCGGAGCTTTCTGCCGTCTTCGATGACGAAAGCTCGTCGTAGGAGAGCGACGGGACCTCGATCTGTATATCAATTCTGTCAAGAAGCGGGCCGCTTATCTTTAAGAGATAATCGGATATATCCTTTTTACGGCAGGTACACTTGCGTGTCGGATGTCCGTAGTAGCCGCAACGGCAGGGATTCATTGCGCAGACGAGCATAAACGAGCAGGGGAAGGTTACTCGCCCCGTTGCTCGCGTTATGGTGATTTTTCTGTCCTCAAGAGGCTGACGAAGCACCTCTGCCGAGGATTTTGAAAACTCGGGAAGCTCGTCAAGAAAGAGGACGCCGTTATGCGCAAGAGATATTTCGCCCGGCATCGGCACCGTTCCGCCGCCTGCGAGGGCAACGGGAGAAAGGGTATGATGCGGCGAGCGGAAAGGTCTGCCCGTCAGCAGCGACACGTTTTCGGGAAGGATTCCCGCAACGGAATGAAGCTTTGTGGTTTCGATGGCTTCTTCAAAATCGAGGGGCGGAAGAATACTCGGTATGCGCTTTGCAAGCATACTTTTTCCCGTTCCTGGAGGGCCGATAAGCAGGACGTTATGGCCTCCTGCGGCGGCAATTTCGAGTGCTCTTTTCGCCTTTTCCTGTCCCTTGACGTCGGAAAAGTCGAAGCCAAAGCTCGTGCTTCCCTCTTCAAAAAGCCTCATATCGAAAAGCGTCGGGGAGATCGGCGCTTCATTTTTCAGGTGGAGAATAAGCTCACGGACGTTACGAACGCCGTAAACCTCAATGCCCTCGGTTACCGATGCTTCGCCTGCATTTTCATAAGGGACAAAGACCTTCTTTTTGCCTGCATTGCGAGCAGCGAGGCACATACAAAGCACGCCCTTGACGCCTCTGACCTCGCCCGAAAGAGAAAGCTCGCCTATAAAGCAGGTGTCGGATATATCCTTCGGCAGCGAAAGCGCTCCGCAGGAGCCGAGAATACCGATAAGCATGGCAAGGTCGTAAGCCGAGCCTTGCTTTTTCTTGTCGGCAGGCGCCATATTAACGGTAATTTCCGCCTCGGGGAACTCGTAGCCGCTGTTTTCGATAGCCGCCTTGATTCTCTCCCTTGCCTCCTTGACCGCCATATCGGGAAGTCCGACGACCTCAAATTTGGCAAGGCGGTTTGCGCAGTTACATTCAACCGTGACGAGAAATCCGTCGACGCCGGTAAGTCCTGCCGAATATATTAGCTGGAGCATTTATTTCTCCTCCGATTTTTTATTTTATATCGTCAAGCTTCAGGTTGTTCCAGAAATCGGTCGGCTCGATTTTCATACCGCTTTCAATTTCCGCAACCATCTCATTGAATTTTCTTGCAACGTAGTAATCGATAAATATTGCTATATTTTTTTCGGCGTATTCAAGGTCGATATTCTCACGCTTTACGATAAAGAAGCCGTCCTTTACGTCAATTATCGGGCTGATCTCGCCGATCTGCAGCTTTTCGACCTCTTTTTCAACGTCTTGATTTATTGCGCCTACCGTATAGTAATAGCCGATGTCGATATAATTCGCCATCGTAGAGTCCTCGCCGTATGACTTTATGAGGGAAACAAAATCCTCACCTGAGCCTGCCCTAGCAAGCGCCTCCTCGGCAAGCGCCCTTTTAACCGTCTCATCCGACTCGCCGTATGAGATGTAGATATATCTTATGTTTCTGAAATTTATCGGTATATCCGCTAAAACCGTTTCGTCATCTGCCTTGATTATACCGCTTTCGGGGGAGGTCACGTGATCGTAGATCTTTCCCCAAAGCACCGAAAAGCGCTGAAGATAAGCGAAGGCATAATCGGTCATGAAGTTTTCCTTTTTCGCTTCTTCCCAGCTCTTTTGATCGGCTTTAAGCTCGTTCAAGGCATCGTCTACTGCGATTATTTCCTCGTCGGTAAGCGTAATCTTATAACGCTCTGCGAGCATCTCGATTGCACGGTTATGAACTATCGTTTCAAGCGTTGCCGCCTTAAGCTCGTTCAGCGCTTCGGGATTATTTTCCCAATAATTTTCGTCCTCGCCGTATTCCATATCTGCCTTCGTGTTGAGGTAGAAATATCTTACGTAGTCATAATTGATCTTTTGGCCACCGACAGTAAATACCGTCCTGCCGTTTTCCGCGTTAGGAAGCTTCGGCACATTGCTGCAGGAGGCTAACAGATTTAACAGGGTAAGTGCTATAAGAAAGAGAGAAATTAGCTTTTTCATCTTCTTGCCTTTCGTTTTAAGGGCTAACGCCGAAGCGGTAGCCCTTATTCTTTACGCAGTTTAAATTGAAGGATCGATCGTATAACCAAGGTCAAATCGATAGGTGTCACGAATTACCCTCTCTACGTTGTCTCTCTGAACGGTCAGCGCCGTGTCGTCCTTTTCACCGTTTACGGTGACGTAGCACAGCGTGCTGTTATATGCGTAGAAATCGAAGGTTTTTGTGCTTTCGTCGGTAAAGGAAATCGTAACCGTTCCTATATGCTCCGCTTCCTCGATCTTTCTCGTATCGATATCGCCCTCTATATAGAGGTTAAGCATAGCGGCGTAGATCTGCTTGAAGTTCTTGACCTCGTCGGTCGAGAACTGCTTGCCCGTCTTGATATTCCAAGCGGTCTGTACCGTTTGCTCAGTTCCCTCAACGGGGGTGGATTTAAGACCGTATGCCGAATCGACGGTTATATTCTCATCGGCTATCGAGCCTTTGACCTCAAGCTTGCTGATAAGCGAGATGTGCGAGCTTACGAGGTTTCTTTCGATAAACTCGTAAAGGCCGAGATGATAGATCGTCTTTACCGAATCGTAGGACATCGAAACGACCGTATTATACACCGTGGTGTAGGCATAGCAGTTGCCCTCCTTGTCGGGGGCGGAGAAGAAGATATATGCTTCCTCGTCGTAATGATAATAAACACAGTAATGGGGGTTTGAAATATCTATGCCGTATTTGGTTTTAAGAGTCTCCCCCGAAATGTCGAGGCCGTATGCCACAACCTTGCTGCCCGATAAGCCCGAAAGGAAATTCAGAAGCGAGCTTCGCATGCTCGAGTTCGGTGTAAATTCCTTAAGGGAGTTAAAGGTGAATTCGTAGGTATAAGTGGGCTTGTCGGTCTTTCCCGTGCCGTTTTCATCGGGATCGAGAGCTCTGATCTCAAAAACGGGAGCGCCGTTTTTGATTGCGCCGACAAGCGAAACCGATGCATAATCCGACTGCTGGATAGGCAGACCTACCGTCGGCGTCATAAGTCCGTAGGCATCAGAAAGAAGAACCTCAAAGCCTGCCGTTCTGATAAGGTATACCGCTTTTCTGTCATCGTACTGACAGTAATATCCGTCTCCCGTCGGTGCTTTTTTTCCTACCCACACCTTGTGAGAGACCTCGTTATCGTCGGTTATGATAAAATATGCGGGATTATCGGCTGCGGATAGACCGTAGACCGAAAGGTCGGTCGTTTCGTCGATAATATATCTTTTTGACGCAGGTGCGGAGCCTGCGGTCGTTATAAGATAGGACAGCTTCATAATGTCACAGGGCGCTGCGGGCATTCCGTCAAGATAAAAAGCATCGTTTTTCGTCTTTAAGAATGTATAGCCGCCGCTTGCGTTATGAACCTCTATCTTTTCTATTCTCGCTCTTTCAATGGGCGGGAACATATATACCATCGTCTGATTTTCGGCACGCACCTCAAGCGGGAAAAGAAGCTCGATCGGAGTGATTTTTTCATCCTCCTCGACAAGCATCGGTGCAATTACCGCAAAATATACAATGGCAAGCACCACCGCCAGAATTGCGCATATTGCGGCAGTAACAGTTTGCCTCTTTATCATAGATAGCGTCTCCTTGTATATACGAAGATACCGACACCCGATATGATCACGGGGAAAAGAAGGGTGCAGATCGCCGTCCAGCGATTAGCCTCCTCTGCGCTTATCGTCAGGCTGTCGTCGCTGAACACCTTGGGCGTCATTCCGACAGGAACGGTCTTCTTCGAGAAGATCTTCATTGCATTATAGAGAATGTCCTTGTTTGCGTAGTAGCTGCCGTTTATATACTCGCTTTCCGAGAAGGCGCTCGTTCCGCCCGCAAGCAGGAACGACTGCTGCTTTTCATTGTCCTTCATTTTTTCCTGAACGGTAAGGGTAAGGACATCCATAACGCCCTCGCTGCTCTTTCCGCCGTCCTCAAGAGGATAAGCCTCGGCACTTGATGCGGTGCTGAGAACACTTGATGCGTAACGGGTTGCACCGTTATTGCTGAAATATTTTCCCGCAGTATCGTCATAAAGAAGGGTTATCGGACGAGCCTTCGCCATAAGCGGCTTCTGGGGATTGCTCGTCTCACGGAGCGACGAGGTGATCGATGCACCTCTGCCCGACGAAGCGTATTTTGCAAAGAATACCGAGCCGTCACCGCCCGAAATTCTGCTTTGATAGTCACGGATATTCTGTCTTTCGAATTTCACGCCCCAATGAGCGAGGAACTCCTCAAGAACAGGAAGCTCGTTTACCGTTTCGTCAAGGAATACCATAAGAGCCGCCGAGCCGTCAAGAAGCGCATCGAGCTTCTTTATCTCGTTGACAGCCTGATTCGGGCCGCCGAAGTCGCTTTTCGGATTATTGATAACGACGACCTTCGCCGCGCTGTCAATATTCTCGGTCGAAAGGTCAATTTCCTTTACGTCATAGCCGGCATCGACAAACAGATTCCAAAGGGTATCACTTATCGTTTCGTTATGATTCTTTACAAAATATGCGATAGGATTATCGCCCGAAAGACGCATAACGGCAGAAACGATCTTGTGGTCTGCATTGATCGCATAGATCGAATCGGTGTTTCCGTCAGCCGAAACGAAGAAGCTGTTTATTGCATAAACTATTGCGTTTTTGCCGTTCGTCACGATCACGCTCGTTGACTTGGGCGTATCGGCGGTCGTAAAGAGGTATTTATCAAGAACCTGGGGGTTCTGATTGATGTCAACGTATTTTACGGTTATGAAATCGTATTCCTCGTCATAACGGCAGGCAATATTGTTTACCATATTGCAAAGCTCGTTATTTTCAAGCTGATCCTTGGGCATACAGAAGATAATTTCGATATCAAGCTCGCTTCCTCTGTACTCCTCAAGAAGCTCCATTGCATTGGGATCGGGCGTGTAAAGATCACGCTCGGTCATATCAATAAACCAGCCGTTCTTATAGCAAAGTGCGGTAAAGATCGCATTGATAAGAACAACGAGAGCAACAACTGCGGCGGTAAGAACAACAGCAAACGTGCCGTACTTGAAGCGGCGCTTTTTCTGAATGTTGCTGATCGGATTATAATTATTCATATTCATTTCCTCCCTTTCCGCTTAAGCCCAACGACGCTTTTCGTATACACGAACCGTCAGGAAAAGGAAAACAAAGCATATCGAGATATAATACACTATCGCAGCGAAATCAAAAACTCCGTAAAGGAAGTTTCCGTATCTGCTGTAAAGGGAGATCCAATCGAGAAGGGAACGGATCCACTCAAAGGGAATGAGATGATTGAAAACCGCGATAAACATGATTCCGAGCATTACCGCCATTGAGGCGAAAAGCGAAACGATCTGATTTTCGGTAAGCGAGGAGATAAATATTCCGATCGCACAGAACGCCGCACCGATAAGGAGAACGGCAATTGTCGGGCCGACTATCGAAAGAATGAAGGAAGAAAGCACGTCCCATCTCGTAATCGCACCCTCTCTCTGTGCATCATCGACAACCCAGAGATAAAGGCTGTCTGCAAACGAGTGATACACCGAGAAGTTAAATACCGTGCTGAAAATAAAGGTGCCGGAGAATACCGTATATATCGAGAGGAATTTTCCCATTACGATCTTTCCGATGCTGACGGGGGAGGTGAGAAGAAGCTGCTCTGTCTTTTGCTTCTTTTCCTCGCTGAAGCTCTTCATCGTAAGAACGGGAATGACGATCGCGAGAATAAAGGTCACCGTCGAAAAATAGCTTGTAACGCTTCCCGTAGTTCCTGCCTGAAGGGTTGTGGTTGCAAACAGTCCACCGTTGATTGCGAGGAATATTGCCATAAAAACGTAGCCTATCGGCGTGGTAAAATATGACGCAAGATCTCTTTTGTATATTGCAAACATTATTTACGGCCTTCCTTTCATTTAGTACTGCGCTTTTTGCTTCCGCGCTTCTTCTTTGCGTTTGTCGCAGTCGGGTTGTTAATAAGCGTGAGGAATACGTCCTCAAGATTTACGTTCGATGCCTCTGCGCCGATAAGCGGCCAGCCGTTACGGGCAAGCATCGAGAACAGCGGCTTTCTTATATCGAGGGCGGAATCGCTTTCGATAACGTAAGAAAGGCTGTCGGAATCGAGATTGCCGAGGCACTCGGCGGAATATACGCCGGGCAGAGAGCGAAGCGCCTGGGTTACTTCCTTTTCAGGGCCGCAGACCTTAACCGAAAGGCGGCGGTTGCCTTCAACTGCCGACGAAAGATCCTCCGTTCTCTTATCCGCAACGATTTTTCCTCGGTTTATGACGATCACACGGTCGCATACCGCCTGAACCTCTTGAAGAATATGTGTCGAGAGGATAATTGTATGGTCAAGACCGAGGGTTCTTATGAGGTTTCTGATTTCGACGACCTGACGGGGATCAAGACCGACCGTCGGCTCGTCAAGGATGAGCACCTTCGGATTGCCGATAAGAGCCTGTCCGATTCCGATACGCTGACGGTAGCCCTTTGAAAGGTGACCGATCACACGCTTCTTTACGTCGGTAAGCTTTACAACGTCAAGGATCTCCTCAATGTGCTTTTTCTTATTGAGCTTGCACTGCTTCAGATCATATACGAAATTAAGATATTCCGTTACCGTCATTTCGGGGTAAAGCGGAGGCGTTTCGGGAAGATAACCGATGCTTTTCTTCGCTTCATTCGGGAAATCGAACATATCAAGACCGTCAATTTCGATCTTTCCCTCGGTAAAGGAGAGGAAGCCTGTCAAAATATTCATCGTCGTGCTTTTTCCTGCGCCGTTCGGGCCGAGGAAGCCGACAATTTCTCCCTTGCCGATCTCAAAGCTGACGTCATTCAGCACTACATTGTTACCGTAGCTTTTTGTCAGATTTTGGATTTTTATCATTTATACATCCCCCATTATCGGTTGACAAATTTTCACCTATACAGTTTAACACAAAATTATAAACAAATCTTGAACACAGAGCTATATATAGGGCTTCGCAGGCGACTTTTTTGCAAAAAACATTCCGTTTTCCTGGCACTTTAAGAAAATGGCTCTTTGTTATTGTAATTCTGACGGTTTTAGTATATAATATTTTTATAGAAATTCTGAAACGGAGAAGTTATGCCTAAGAGTTATCACGGCGGTATACCATTTGTCAGAAAATATGCCCCTGCTTCCGGCTCTGTAAAGCACGTTCCCGAGCGGATTATAATTTCGCTCAAAAACGGCTCGGAATGTAGCCTGAACGAGGGAGATACCGTCAGAAAGTACGGAAAAATACTCGATAAAACCGACTCATCCCCTGCGCTTTTTGCAGGCGTGGGCGGCAAGATCGAGAGCATATCACGAATCGGCGTCAGAGCCGATATAACGCTTTTGACCGACGCCGAGGCGGAGGTCGAGGCGCCTTTTGATGCGCCCGAAAAAAGCATTACCGAGCTTACCGAGGACGAGCTTTGCTCCCTGCTTCTTGAGCGTGGAATTTCCCCTCTCAAAAAGGGCAAGCGCAATCCGAGAACGCTAACCGTCGACTGCGGCGGCTCGCCGTATAACGACAGCCGTCTTTACGTCTGCCGTGCCCATCCGCAGGAGGTAATTCTCGGCGCTAAGATCATCATGAAGCTTCTCGGCGCTCGTACCTGCCGTTTTGCGCTTCCTGCGTCCGACGTCGTTGCGGCTGAAAAGCTATATGAAAGCTTCCCGCAAAGCGGTAAAATGTTCAAAATCGAGCTCATGAAGGATCAGCTTCCCGTAAATATCCCGAATCTTACGGTTTCTGCTCTGTACAGCGTTGAGGTCAGCGCAGTTAAGAGCGTTTTTGACGCAGGATATCCCGTGGTTTCGCCCTTGACCTGTCTATCATACTACCGTGCGCTCGTCGAAGGCATTCCATACTGCGAGAGTTATCTTTCGCTTGGCGAGATGAACGGCGAGGTCGACATCCTCCGTGTACCCTTCGGCGCGCCGCTTCTTCCGATTGCAGCTCCGAGCAAGGACGAAACGGTTATTCACGGCGAAGGCCTTTACGGCACCGAAATCACCGACGAGGTAATGAGCGCAGACGTTGAAGCGATCACAGTTTTGATACGGAAAGAGGAAAAGGACATACCGACACGCCCCTGCATCGAATGTGGGCGTTGCGCCGACATTTGCCCCGCTTTCCTTTCGCCTGTTGACATATTTTCAAGCGCAAAGGACGGAAAGATAAGCGACAAGCTTGCTCTTTACGCCTCTGCCTGCTTTGGATGCCACGCCTGCTCCTACATTTGTCCTTCCCTTATTCCGCTTGCCGAAACGGTTATTGCCATTCACCGTGAAAAAGGTGTTCTTTCCGTCGAAATTGACGGTGACGATCCCGATTTTTACGAGGATAACACGCCGAAAGGAGAGGAAAAATGAGCAATAATGCAAAGTCTCGCCTCCGTCTGTCACGCAGGCCAAAGGATTTTAAGGAGATCCCCTCACATCCTATCCTACCGATTCCCGAGCGCACGCTCGGATATTACGCCGATATTCTTCTTGCGACGCTGCCCCTGTACCTTTTCAGTATTTATCATTACGGCTTCCGCCCGATAATACTTGCCCTGATCTCGGCAGTTATGATGCTCGGGCTTGATTCGGCAGTTAAAACGGTATTGAAAAAGGACAGCTATTTTGATATTTCACCTGCGGTAAACGGCGTTATGATCGCGCTGTTTTTCCCCGCATCAGCTCCCCTATGGCTGCCGATCATAACGGCAATTATTGCGGTTATTTTTAAAACCGTATTCGAATATCTTCCGAGAATTTCGGTTTCGCAAAATGCGCTCACCGTTTTAGCTTCATTCCTACTCTTCCCGAGCGTGATGAACGTCATTCCCGAAAGAGGACAGATGCTGAATCCCTTTGTCCTCTCGCCAAGCGGCTTTAAGGTACTTCAAGCCACGCCTCTTGAAACCGTTATGTCGGGACATCTTCCCGAAACAACTCCCTTCGAGGTCTTTTTCGGTCTTAATTCCGCAAGAATCGGCGAGCTTTCGGGAATTCTCCTTATAGCCGTGCTGATCTATCTTCTGGCAAGGAAAGCCGCAAAGCCGATTTTGCCGCTTGCCTTCATTCTGACGGTCGGCGTTTTTTCCTATCTTTCCCCCTCCCTTGAAGCGGCATCGGACTTCGTTGCCCTTGACGGCGCAATTTACAACGTATTCGGCTCAAACACCTTCCTTTGCGCCGTATTTCTTCTCTCATCCCCGATGAGGGGCGCAAAAACCCCGCTCGGCAACACGATCTGCGGAATTATAGCGGGAATTATCGCAATGCTCCTGCGCTCAATTCTGCCAATCGACGTAACTGCGCTTATTGCGGTTATTTCGGTCGGAATTGTCGCTCCGATAATCAACATTTTCATAAAGCCGACGCCGTTCGGCGGCTATATTTCGCCTCAAAAGGAGGAAATTAAGAGTGAATAACAAAAGAAATTTTTGGCTTACTCTTACGGTATTTTCGCTAATCGGACAGATTGCCTGGGTTATCGAAAATATGTATCTTAACGTCTTTATCTACAAGCGCTTTGCGGCGGGGCCGAGCGACATTTCCCTCATGGTTGCCGCCTCCGCCGTCACCGCAACGCTCACCACCGTCATAATCGGTGCGCTATCCGATAAGCTCGGAAAAAGAAAGCTCTTTATGGCAGGCGGATATATCGCATGGGGACTTTCGATCATGTCCTTTGCGCTTATTGACGTCAAGCTGCTTTCTTCGCTTTTCCCGACGGTTTCGGCTATGTCGCTCGGAATTTCGCTTACGATAATCGTTGACTGCGTTATGACCTTCTTCGGCTCAAGCGCAAACGATGCGGCATTCAACGCCTGGCTGACAGACGAAACGTCAGACGGCAAAAGAGGTGCTGCCGAGGGAGTAAACGCCATTATGCCCCTTATCGCAATGCTTGCCGTTTTCGGCGGATTTATGGCGTTTGACCTTGACAAGGGCTCGAGCTGGACTGCCATTTTCCTTATTATCGGTATTGCGGTTTTCATTATCGGTATTCTCGGATTTTTCCTCATAAAGGAAAGCGCCGTCAAGCGTGACGATAACAACAACTATTTTGCAAACATCATATACGGCTTCCGTCCGTCTGTCATAAAGCAAAACAAATGGCTTTATATAACGCTTATCGGCTTTGCGCTTTTCGGAATTTCCATTCAGGTATTTATGCCGTATCTTATAATCTATTACGAGGTTTCGCTCGGAATGAAAAATTACGTTATGATCATGGCGCCTGCCATCATCATAGCGGCAATCGCATCGGTGCTTTACGGACGTATTTATGACCGTTTTGGCTACAAAAAGGTCATTTTTCCTGCCGTTTTGACCTTGATTTGCGGATATATTATAATGTTTTTTACGAAAACGACACTTCCCGTTTTCATAGGCTCGCTTCTTATCATGATAGGATTTCTTTGCGGAAACGCCGTTTTCGGCGCAATGCTTCGTGACAAAACACCCGAGGGTAAGGCAGGAATGTTCCAAGGACTGAGAATTGCCTGTCAGGTGCTTATTCCCGGCGTAATCGGCCCTATGATCGGCGCCGAGGTGCTTAAAAACGCAAAGACGATAGCCAACAATGACGGTACGACGTCATTTTTGCCTGACGAGCGAATTTTCATGGCTTCGCTTATCGTGTCTGCCATTCTTGTGGTTTATCTCGTTATCACCGCCCTTATCCCCGAAAGGAAGGATAAAAATGGCTGATTTCTGCAGACTTCTGACCTCATACGCCGAGGGAATGGGAGAAATACCCCTCCCCGAATATCCCCGCCCGACGCTTGTTCGTTCCTCTTTTTTGAATCTTAACGGCAAGTGGGCCTTCGGCGTTTGCGACAATATTGAAGACGCCGCCTTTGACCGTGAAATTCTCGTTCCTTATCCTCCCGAATCAATCCTTTCGGGTATAGGTGAGGTCTTTGACGAGGACAAAGTTCTGTCATACAAAAGGGAATTTTCCCTGCCGAGCGGCTTTAACCGAGGTAGAGTGATCCTCCATTTCGGCGCTGTCGATCAGATAGCCGAGGTGTTTCTTAACGGCAAAAAACTCGGCTCGCACATCGGAGGCTACGCACCCTTTTCCTTTGATATTACCGAGAGCTTGAGCGAGAGCAATATCCTTACCGTGTTCGTCCGTGACCGTCTTTCCTCCCTCATTCTCCCCTACGGAAAGCAGTCACATAACCGTGGCGGTATGTGGTACACCCCCATTAGCGGCATTTGGCAGACGGTTTGGCTTGAAAGCGTGAGGGAAAATTATATTTCCTCCCTGAATACACCGACAACGCCCGATAATCCCGTAATTACCGCACATTTTCACGGCGAAGCGGAGGACGGAACGGTTGCCGTTCAGACGCCAAACGGTCAGGCTGTTTTCCCGTTTAAGGACGGAAAAGCCGAGATCAAGCTCGATTCTCCCCGCCTGTGGTCACCAGAGGATCCTTATTTATACGAATTTGAGATCGTAACCGAAAGCGACACAGTGCGCTCCTATTTTGCCCTTCGCTCCCTTGAGATCAAGGATATAGATAGCCTTCCCCGACTTTGCCTTAACGGCAAGCCCTGCTTCTTCCACGGACTTCTCGACCAAGGCTATTTCAGCGACGGCATCTTTACGCCGGCATCCTACTCCGCCATTGAGGACGATATTCTCCGTGCAAGATCACTCGGCTTTAATATGCTTCGCAAGCATATTAAAATTGAGCATCCTTATTTCTACTATCTCTGCGATAAGCACGGAATGGTCGTTTTCCAGGACATGGTCAATAACGGAAAATACTCGTTCTTCCGTGATACGGCGCTGCCGACGATCGGGCTGATTTCCCGTGACGATAAAAGGCTTCACCCGAATCCAAAGAGCCGAAAGGCGTTTCTTTCTCATATGGAGGAAACCGTCAAGCAGCTTGGCTGTCACCCCTCTATCTGCCTATGGACGATATTTAACGAGGGCTGGGGGCAGTTTGACGGCAACGCCGCCTACAAGCTGCTCAAGGCGCTTGATCCGACACGGTTTATCGACACCGCATCCGGCTGGTATCGCTGTAACGATACCGACCTTGACAGCCGCCATATTTACTTCCGAAGGGTTAAGCTCAAAGCAAGCGACAAGCCGCTTTTCCTCTCGGAATTCGGCGGTTACAGCTACCGCACTGAAGGTCACGTTTTCAACACCGACAAGGCGTATGGCTACGGCAAATGTGAAAGCCGTGAGGATTTCGTAAATGCCCTTCGACGTCTATACGAAAACGAGATAATTCCGCTCGTTAAAGGCGGTCTATGCGCTTCGGTCTATACGCAGCTGACCGACGTTGAGGATGAGATCAACGGCCTTATCACCTACGATAGGGCGGTTATGAAGATCACGCCTGAGGAATTTGCCGATATTGGAGAAAAATTAAAAATTAAAGAATAAAAAGAGTATTGGACAAAATAAATATCCCCCGCACAGCGGGGGGTATTTCATTTTCGGGCGTAGCCCTAATCCTTGTGGCTGCGCACAAGTGCGCATCAGATTGGCCTGCCAGCCACGCATTTGTTACTTGCTACCCGTAAACGGGTTTCGATCTTGGCCTCCCTTGTGTAAAGGGAGGTGGCATTTGCAGAGCAAATGACGAAGGGATTGTATATAAGCTTTTCTAACTTCTTACAATCCCTCAGTCAGCTTCGCTGACAGCTCCCTTTACACAAGGGAGCCATTGGCACGAACCGCCGTTAAACTGCGCTTTTTCTTTGCCTCATTTCCGTTCACCGGTAAACCTATTTTCTACCACGCTTCTCACGCGTGGTTTTCGGTTACAATAAAACAGACGACGTTTCCGTCGTCTGTTCTTTTATTTATCAAGTTTCGAAAGGTCAAAGGGCGTCGTCTGGTAGACGAAGTAATTGAGCCAATTCGAATAGAGCAGGTTTGCGTGCGAACGCCAAGTGACCACGGGCGGCTTCGAGACGTCATCGTTCGGAAAATAATTTACCGGAATATGCGGATTTTTGCCCGCATCGAGGTCACGGAAATATTCGTCCGAAAGGGTATAGGCATCATATTCGCTATGCCCTGTTATAAATATCTGCTTGCCGTTTTTCGTTGCCATAGCATAAACTCCGCATTCGTCGGAGGATGCAAGAATTTTCAGCCCCTCAACCTTCTCGACGTCGGCGCGGTCGACCGTCGTATGACGGCTCTGCGGCACCGGGAAAACGTCGTCGAAGCCACGCAGGAGCATCGAATTTTTATAATCGGCACGGTGCATATATACGCCCGAAAGCTTGCTTTCAAGCGGATGCTTTTCTATTCCGAAATGGTAGTAAAGACCTGCCTGTGCGCCCCAACAAATATGGAAGGTGCTGTGAACGTGAGTCTTGCTCCACTCCATGATCTCGCAAAGCTCGTCCCAATATTCGACCTCCTCGAACGGCATTTGTTCAACGGGCGCGCCCGTTATTATCATTCCGTCAAAGTTGCGGTGCTTCACCTCGTCAAAGGTCTTATAGAATTTGAGCATATGCTCCTTCGCCACGTTCTTCGATTCGTAGGTGCTGGTCTTTATAAGCTCCATTTCGACCTGAAGCGGCGTGTTTCCGAGCAGACGTGAGAGCTGTGTTTCGGTCTCTATCTTCTTCGGCATAAGGTTCAGAATCAGGATCTGAAGCGGTCGTATATCCTGCCCCTCGGCACGTGTTTCGTCCATTACGAAAATGTTTTCTCGTAAAAGCACCTCCGAGGCAGGGAGATTGTTTGGTATTTTAATCGGCATTTTGTGGTTCCTTTTTCTCGTTATTGGACGGGGCGGTAATTTGAAGATGCTCCGAAAGACGAAATCTTATATACGACTTGTCAACGCCGTAGATCGTCCAAAATGTAACTAACGGAATTTTTGCATCCTCACAAATCAAGCGAACCTTGTGGTCCCTCTTCCGGCGTTCCGCCGATTCATGCGTTTTATCATTGATCTCTATAAGAAGCTTTAACTGATAATTCTTATCAAAGACTCCAAAATCAACATTTCTAAAAAGCTCGCTTCTGTACTTAGAATAACTATCTTTATTCACTATACTTGCCAAATTTATCTGTGGTTGAATAATGTATTTATCTCCAACTATTTCAGTAAACGCGGCATAGTACTCTTTTTCACAGTCTGTCATAAACGCATTTTTTGAGGAATAATGAGCATCGGTATATGTCTTATTTGTCTGAGAACAAAAACTTGCGCGCGGCTCGGTCTCACTATAATTATGGTAATTGTCTTCTGATTTTGAACTCGACTTAAGTAGTAGTTTGTAACCTAAATATATCACTCCTAAAAAAAGAGCAATAGGCCAAACCGCAACGGCAGCAATAACAACAAGTACTATCACAACTGCTTTGCCATTGGGTTTATCTCGTCTAGACATGAGTCCTCCTTGGAGAATAAATATTAAACTATCAAGAGAATCGGGGCGGTGTATTGCCTTCCCCTTGGGGAAGGTGGCCGAGCGAGGCATGGCCGAGCCGAGGTCGGATGAGGTTAGCCGTCGCAGACGGCGTTATAAGAACAATGTTGCTTTTCTTTTGAACACCTCATCCACCGCGGACGCAGCGTCCGCGGTCCCCCTTCCCCAAGGGGAAGGCAAGAGGGCGTTCTATCTTGCCCTTAAATATCAGTTCAGCGCCTGCTCGATATCGGCGATAAGATCGTCGGCGTCCTCAAGGCCTACCGAAAGACGAACGAGGTCGGAGGGAACGCCTGCCGCTTCAAGCTCGGTATCGGACATCTGACGGTGCGTTGTGCTTGCAGGATGCAGGCAGCAGGAGCGTGCGTCTGCGACGTGCGTTTCGATTGCGGCTATCTTCAGCTTGCCCATAAAGCGCTGCGCCGCATCTCTGCCACCCTTAACGCCGAAGCTTACAACTCCGCAGGAGCCGTTCGGCAGATATTTCTTCGAAAGCTCATAATAAGGCGACGAGGGGAGCGAGGGATAATTCACCCAGGCGATCTTGTCGCTGTTTTCAAGATATTTTGCTATTTTCTCTGCATTCTCGCAGTGGCGCTTCATTCTTACGTGCAGGCTTTCAAGTCCGAGATTAAGAATGAAGGCGTTTTGAGGCGACTGAACAGAGCCAAAGTCACGCATAAGCTGCGCAGTTGCCTTCGTAATATATGCGCCCTCAAGACCAAAGCGCTCGGTATAGGTTACGCCGTGATAGCTATCGTCGGGCGTGCAGAGACCGGGGAATTTATCGGGGTATTTCGTCCAGTCGAATCTGCCCGAGTCAACGATACATCCACCGACAGCGGCGCCGTGACCGTCCATATATTTGGTTGTCGAATGGGTTACTATATCTGCGCCAAATTCAAAGGGGCGGCAGTTTACCGGCGTTGCAAAGGTATTGTCAACAATAAGCGGCACGCCGTGCTTATGTGCGGCGTTTGCAAAGCGCTCGATATCAAAAACGGTGAGCGCAGGGTTTGCTATTGTCTCGCCGAAAACCGCCTTCGTGTTCGGCTTGAACGCCTTTTCAAGCTCCTCATCGGAGCAGTCGGGAGAAACGAAGGTAAACTCTATTCCCATACGCTTCATTGTAACTGCAAAAAGGTTATATGTGCCGCCGTAGATAGATGCGCTCGACACGATATGGTCGCCGCAGGAAGCGATATTAAAAATCGAATAGAAGGACGCCGCCTGTCCTGACGATGTCAGCATAGCTGCGCTTCCGCCCTCAAGCTCGCAGATTTTCGCCGCAACGGTGTCGCAGGTCGGATTCTGAAGACGTGAGTAGAAATAGCCCGACGCTTCAAGGTCGAAGAGCTTGCCCATCGCCTCGCCCGTTGCATACTTGAAGGTCGTGCTTTGAATTATCGGTATCTGTCTCGGCTCGCCGTTTCCGGGAGTATATCCGCCCTGAACGCAGGTCGTGCCGATTTTTCTTTTGTTTTCCATGCTTTTGCTCCTTTGGATACAACTTAACAGATTAATTATACAGCATTTTTCCTCTGACTTCAATAGTTTTAGGAAAAAACTTATTTCACCGAGGAATACTCGTGCCGATGATAATTGGTGAAATAAAGAGGTATTTGCGAGACAACAATTCCGTTCGTGTCAGTCGATCGCTTCGTGATCTTGCATACCGTGCGCTCCAGGCGAAGGAGATCATTTCACGGCGTGACGGCAGGGATGCCACCATTGAGGAAATCGTTATCGAATTAAACAAAAACGGCGAAAATCGAACGAAGGGAGAAATTTCAGCCGCGCTTGAAGCAATAAGCACGCCCATTTCGATTTACGATCCCGTTTACGGCGAGGGGGACGATTCTCTTTACGTCATGGATCAGCTTCGTGACGACAGCTCCTCGGAGGAAAACTGGCTTGAAAGCATTGCGCTCCGAGAGGCGCTTAAAAATCTCTCGGAGCGTGAAAAGAATATATTGAATTTGCGCTTTTTCAAAGGTCGGACACAGATGGAAATCGCCGCCGAAATCGGTATCTCCCAAGCGCAGGTCTCAAGGGTTGAAAAAGGAGCGATTGAGAGGATAAAGAAGGAAATGTAAATCCTCAAGACGGAAAAATTATGATCTCTCTGCCTTTCTTTACGGCGTAGTCAAGGGCGATTTTCGTGCCGCTTCTGCGGCTGCTTGGCGCACATTGTTCGTCGTAATAAACGATACAGTATTTGCTCTTATTTATCATTTCATAGTTGCGCTTAACGTAGGCGGCTTTGCCTGCGCCGAGTATTTTTGGGGGATAATAGGTATCATCGAAGGATTTGAGCAAATAAGCCAAATATTGGTCGGTAATATAAGGAAACTCTGCCCGCACGAAGATTCGTTTCACGTGCGGGTATTTTTCCTTTATTTGCGTCACAAGCTCTAGACACAGACTGTTAAATCTACTTCCACTGCCAAACAAAAAAGTGTCTATGCTTTCGTCCGTAATCAGCTTTTCGACGGTTACGGTTAATTGGGCTTTAAGCTCTTCCGTTTCAATTATTCTTCTGTGGCCGAAAAAACAGCAGGTGTTATCTTGCATACATACTTCTCCAAGCAAATAATATTTTACTTATTATAAACCTTCTTTCACTTAAAGTAAATGTTTCTGCACAAGAAATCTATAATAATTCGTTCCTTTTTTCGATAAAATATATGTATAAACGAAAAGGGGCAACAAAATGAATACAGAGTTTCCTGATAAGTATATAACTCTCGGTTTGAAGATTGCATATTACAGAAGAAAAGCGGGATTTACGCAAGAATATTTTGCTGAACTCATTGGCAAAAGCGTTAGCTTTGTCGGTCAGGTTGAGGGTACAGGCACTGTGCGTGGCGTTTCCCTCGAAACATTATTTAAGATTGCACAGGTATTAAAAATACCGCCGTCCAAACTGCTTGAAGAAGATTGACCGCAGTTATAACAAAATCTCTCTGTCGAAATTCGACAGGGAGATTTTTTGATGTAGCAAATAGAGTGAGGGTGGGAGCAAACGGTGCGTCGAGGTAAGGGGTTCCCCGAAACGAGCTTGTCGAGTTTTGGGGGTTCCCGAGGACGTCGCACCCTACACCCTCTCCGTCAACCTACGGTTGACACCTCTCCCGGAGGGCGAGGCAAGAGGGCGAGGCGAATCTTCGAGACGTTATTTGTAGGGGGCGACGTCCTCGACGCCCCGCATAAAAGCCATGTTACATTCCTTTGTAACACCTCATCCGTCAACCTATCGGTTGACACCTTCCCCAAGGGGAAGGCAAGACGACGTCCCGATGCTTTGCCGCGTCATTGTAGGGACAGGCGTCCTCGACTGTCCGTTTGAAAACAATGTTACATTCCTTCCGAACACCTCATCCGGTTTCGCTTCGCTCAACCACCTTCCCCAAGGGGAAGGCAAGACAGCGCCCCGAAGCTTTTCCACGTTGTTGGTAGGGCGGGGGCTTGCTCCCGCCGCACAAAAAAGATGTTACATTCCTTTGTAACGGTGCGTCGGGGACGTCGCACCCTACAAAGAAACGTTTGAAAGTTGAGCGGTAGGGGCTGGCGCCCACGACAGCCCGCACAAAAAGAATGTTACATTCCTTCCGAACACCTCATCCACCGCAGGCGCAGCGCCTGCGGTCCCCCTTCCCCAAGGGGAAGGCAAGACAGCGCCCCGAAGCTTTTCCACGTTGTTCGTAGGGCGGGGGCTTGCTCCCGCCGCACAAAAAAGATGTTACATTCCTTTGTAACGGTGCGTCGGGGACGTCGCACCCTACAAAGAAACGTTTGAAAGTTGTGCGGTAGGGGCTGGCGCCCACGACAGCCCGCACAAAAACGATGTTACATTACGCCACTCTCACCGCGATAACGGTCATATCATCGCTTCTGTCGTTGTTTTTCTTGGCTTTTTCAAGAATTGAGCGAGCAATCGTCGCAAGCGAGCCGCTCGCATCAATTTCGTCCGACAATGCCGAAAGGAGCCACTCGCCGTCATCGTAGCTCTGGCTGATGCCGTCGCTTATCATGATCACGAGATCGTCCTTTTCGAGCTTGAAGCGAACCTCCTCGGATGCAATCTCACGTGTTATTCCGATCGGAAGCGACTTTGATGCGATCTTGAAGAGCCGTCCTGACCGTATTATGTAGGATGCCGCCGCACCGCTTTTTATAAATGACGCTTCACCTGTCAGCATATCAATTTCAAGAAGGTCAACGGTTGCAAAGCACTCAAGATTTTTATTTCTTATAAAATTGTTCAGCATTTTAAGCACGGTGTGCTTTTTATTTCCCGCCAGAAGAAGCTTGCTCAAAAATATACCCGTCGTTTTTGAGGTCATTGATGCTTCCTCACCGCTACCCATTCCGTCGCTGATAAGGGCGTAATACTTGTCCTCGCGGTTTTCAAAGACTATTGCGCTGTCGCCGTTTACCTCCTCGCCCTGCTTTTTCGCCGAGGCACGGGCGGACTCGCAGGAAATTATTCTGTCTGCCGTTGCAAGCATCGTCATATATTCGTCTTCAAGCTTGAATTCTGGCGAGGTCAAGGGGATGCCGCAGGCTTTTTCAAATTCGCTTTTTATTTCAGACGCTGACAATCGCACGTTGCTTATGTCGACACCGCCGCCTATAACGGTCTTTTTTCTTTTTCCGTAGACCGCTATGCTGTGAAAGCTCATTCCCATATCGATTGCCGTCCGACGGGCCTTGTCGGTCAGCTCGCTATCGAGAACGTATTCCTGCGCATTCTCCTCCGATGCCTCGGAAAGCAGCTTCGCCATTGCCTCGTAATCGAGGGCGAAAACCTCGGTTTTGTTCCGCCTTGCGGCGTTTTCAAGCAATCTTGCGTGGGAAAGATTAACCTCGGAAAGCGCCTTTACCGTGTTTTGGCAGGTTGATAGAAAATAGCTCGGAACATAGGAGGAATCAGCGCTGCCGTGACGAACAACTGCGTTTGCGAGCTTGTTCATAACGTCGGCGGTTTTTTCGTATTCACGCCCCCAGCAAATAGTGCTTCGTGAGCAGGATTTGCAGTATTTCTTGAAGGACGCCTCGCATATTCCTCTGACCTGCCAGGCTCCCGGCGAGCTGAGTCGGTTTGATAGCGCATAAAACACTCCCGAAAGAGAGGTCATAGCCTCTGACAGAGCATTGAGCCTTGCGCTCATTGCCTCCTCCTTTTTGCTCACAAGCATAGTTGCGCTTCCCGTTTCCTCGCTCATTACCGTCCTGCTTGTAAGTATGCTTAATTTTCCTGCGCCGCCAAAGCGCACGATCGGCAAGCATACAGCGCCGCCCCAGAGTATTTCGGGGATCGTTGTCATAAGCGCCCGACTACCGCCTGTTATGAATGCAAATATCACGCCGACCGCCACTCCCGAGGCGACGGATACGGTCTGCGAATATCGCCTGACGCTGCCCGCAAGCGCACCGATCAGCCCAAGCATCACACCTTGAAGCGCGCCGAGGCAGAGTCCGCTTGCCATTCCGACAAGACCGCCCTTGACGCTTCCGCCCGACATTCCGCTCGTTAAGGTTATGAGCGTGCCGATTACGATTACCGGCGAAAATCCGAACAGCGAAAAGCTTTTAAGGCCTATCAGGAGCGCAATGTAAAGGGCGAATCTGCCAAGCTCGGCTTTTTTCTCACCCTTCATTCCTTTTCCCGTCACGCCTGAAAACAAATATGCCGCAAGCGGAAGCGCGCATATTAAAAATATTGCCTCGTAAAGCTGTTCACGCTTGAATCCGCCTGCAAATATTCCGTAAATTCCCGCAACGAAGCCGCCCGATGCGCCGATTGCAAGTCGGATAGCAAGAGGCTCGGAGAATATCCTTTCTTTCCTGCCTTCAAGTATGTATGATACGGTAAATCGAAGCGCCGCAATAAGAAGCGCAGAGACGAAATATATCGTCCTTTCTTCTCCCCAAAGCGAGGATATGAGCGTTCCCGCCAGTATCATACCCACGTTTTTTTCGCTTCCCGCAAGCAGGGCAAGACCAAACGGCATCGTGCCGCCAAACACCTCTGCACGTGAAAGAAAAAACGCAAGAGCAATACTGAAAATACCTGTCAGCTCGACTTTACGGCTCTTTTCTGATTCCTTTTCCCCCGCATTTTCTTTTTTGAAGTAGCTGCCGAGCCACTTCGACAGCTTTGTCAGAATTTTCTTTTCCTTTTTCTTGCTTAACTCTGTTTTATCCATCTTTTCGTCCGTCCTTTTATTTTTGTAAGCCTTATTTTACACCCTGTTCGGCGCGGAGAGTGTCGAAGGCGGCACCTCGTGTTTTAACTCTTTTTGGCGATATTCGGGCGGTTTTATCCTCCGAGGATAGAAAAAGGTAAAAATCGGGCGTGATGTCGGTTTTGCCGACAATTTTGGGCGAACGGTTATTTTTCCGAAGAATCGTATATTTTATTAACAATTTTCAAGCATTTAATAAAAAATCTGTTGCGTTATTCCGCGCACTTTGTTATAATAAAAAAGTCAACACCAAATAAATCTCGAAAGGATCATATTGATGTACGAAAAAAGAAAAAGGAAACTCGGCGACCGTGCCGACGGATTTAAGGTCAGAGGCCTTGATCCCTACGATTACGTTTCGCCATACATAATGGTCGAGCGTGAGGATGCTTCAAACTTTTTCTCCGACAAGTTTGAAATTACCCAAGCAGAAAAGTACGTTAAGGAAAAGCGCGCGGAGGGGCTAAGCGGCTTCGGAATAATGCACGTTATCCTGGCGGCATACGTTCGCACCGTTTCGCAAAAGCCTTATCTTAACCGCTTTCTTTCGGGACAGAAGATTTTTGCCCGCAAGGACATTCAGGTCAACATGGCTGTTAAGGAGGAGCTTAGCTCCGATAACACAAACACCGTCATTAAGGTGATTTTCCGCCCCGAGGACACCGCCGCCGAGGTCTATGAGCGCTTTACAAAGACTCGTAACGATGCATTTTCGGGCGGCGAAAATGCCTTTGACGGCGTTGCGAGAATACTAAACTATATCCCCGGACTCATTAAGAAGTTCGCAGTTTGGTTTTTGAAGCTGCTCGACTATTTCGGTTGGCTTCCGAAGGGCTTGACGAGTGTCAGCCCCTTCCACGGCTCTATGTTTATAACCTCCATGGGCTCGCTCGGCATACCTCCGATTTATCACCATCTTTACAATTTCGGCAATGTTCCCGTGTTTATCGCATTCGGAACGAAGCGCCACGTTTGCGAGCTTGACCTTGACGGCAACCCCGTTCGCAAGAAGTATATCGACTATACCGTCGTAACCGACGAGCGCATTTGCGACGGCTTCGCTTACGCTTCCGCTTTCAAGACGTTCAGACGCTATCTTGCAAATCCCTGGCTTCTTGATAATCCTCCCGAGGAGGTTTTTGAGGATCCTGATATTGACAAGAAAAAGAAGCCCAAAAAAGAGAAGAAATCGAAAAAGGACAAATAATTTTTAAGCGCACCAAGTAACGCAGAAGGACTTATAGAAAATAAATATCCCCCGGAACACGGTTGCTTCGCAACCTACCTCATCCGTCGGCTTCGCCGACACCTTCCCCTCAGGGGAAGGCAAGACGACGTCCCGATGCTTCGCCACGTTATTTGTAGGGACAGGCGTCCTCGACTGTCCGCACCAAAACGATGTTACATTCCTTTGTAACGGTGCGTCGGGGACGTCGCACCCTACAAAGAAACGTTTGAAAGTTGAGCGGTAGGGGCTGGCGCCCACGACAGCCCGCAAAAAAACGATGTTACATTCCTTCGGAACACCTCATCCGTCAACCTTCGGTTGCCACCGGTCTCGCTGCGGCTCGGTCACGCCGCGGCTCTGACTGCCACCGGCAGTCATTCACTACCGCGTCGCCGCTTCGCTACCCAAGGGGAAGGCTAGACAACGTCCTTCATATTCTCTGACTCTCGGTTTAATCTAATTTCTGTTCACCGCTTAACCCTTTTTAGCCACGCTTCTCACGCACGGTTTTCGATTAAAACAAAAAGCACTTGCATAGCAAGTGCTTTTTGTTTGTTCTGTTTTTAGAATTAAAGGTACAGAATACCGAGAAATATCAGCCCGATCACGAAGAAAACGAGCCCTGTTACGGATAGGCAATGGTCGCTGCTTTTTTTGACTTCGCTCATTTTGCGCTCTCTATACTGCGCATAGGTTTCCTGCTTTGCCCGTCCCATCGGAACGAACGTCAGAAACGCATTGCGAAGAACGAATCCGATTCCTATAAGTGCGCCCTCGCTGCTGATGAACATCATTCCTGCAAACATCAGCATAAGTCCGCCCGAAACCGTAAATCCGTCACCTAAAACGATAAGGTTATGAGTCAAGTCACCGTTAAAGAAGCCTCGCATAGCGAAGACTGCGACCGTCATCAGAGATGCGACACAAAAACAAATTATATATTTAGTTAGTACAGATTTGTTTTTAGGTTTCATTGATTCAGCCGTCCGTTTTATTTTACCATTTCTCTGTATTTTGCTTCCTCAGCATCGTTGCAGTATACGAAGTGTCCGGGCTTGATCTCACGGAAGGAGGGCTTATCGACAGAATAGTCATGCTCCGCAATAGGATTATAAACTATTCTTTCACGCTGCTTTTCATATATCGGATCGGGCAGCGGAATAGCCGAAAGAAGCGATCTCGTATAAGGATGGAGAGGATTCTTGAAAAGCTCATCCGAGTCAGCAAGCTCAACCATCTTTCCGAAGTACATAACTCCGATTCTGTCCGAGAAATACTTAACGACTGAAAGGTCGTGTGCAATAAAGAGAATCGTCAAGCCAAGACGGTCACGGAGATCGTTAAGCAGGTTGATGACCTGCGCCTGAATCGATACGTCGAGAGCAGAGATAGGCTCGTCTGCAATAAGCAGCTCGGGCTCCATTACAACGGCTCTTGCGATACCTATACGCTGACGCTGACCGCCCGAGAATTCGTGCGGGTAGCGGTCTGCATGCTCACGAACGAGACCAACGGTTTCGAGGATCTCGTAAACCTTCTCGTTGATATAATTCTTATCCGTGATTCCTCTGATAACAAGGCCCTCTGCGATAATATCTCGTACCGTCATACGGGGATCGAGCGATGCGATCGGATCCTGGAAGATCATCTGAATCTTGGTAACGAGCTTGCTCTTCTTTGCGATACGAACACGGTTAGCGTATTCTTTTCTCAGGATCGCCTGCGCCGAGGGATCGCCCTCTACTGCCGCAAGCTTTTCTGCGTACTCGGTTTCAAGAGCGCTGATCATTTCAGCGGCATGCTCTCTGTCAACGGCTTTGCTGTCATATCTTGCTGCCTTGATAAGCTCTCTGTTATAATCGATTATCTCGTCACGCTTTGCTATGACCTCTGCAATCTCATCATCGGCATTGGGGCTTTGCGAGGCCTTGATTGCCTTGATTTTTGCCGCAGCGTCCTTGCGTGCTTCCTTTATCGCATCCTTATAGGAGCGGAAGCCTGCGCTGAGTCTTTTGCCCTTGAAGAATACGTTACCGGAAGTAATATTGTAAAGCTTAATGATCGAACGGCCTGTCGTGGTTTTTCCGCAGCCCGACTCGCCGACAAGACCAAACGCCTCGCCGCGTCTGATTTCAAAGCTTACGTCATCGACTGCCTTAAGGTCCTTATGTCCCAAGCGGAAATACTGACAAAGATGGTCTACTTTTAACAATACTTCGTTATTATTAATTGCCATTATTGTCACCTCTTTCTTTCATGCGCTTGATACGCTCGGTTATGATCTTGGGAATCTCAACCTTAGGCGCATTCGGATGGAGAAGCCAGGTTGCAGCGTAATGTGTCGGGGAAACCTCAAACATCGGAGGCTGCATCTCAAAGTCAATTTCCATCGCATATTTATTTCTCTCCGCAAATGCATCGCCTACGGGAGGATAAATCATATTCGGAGGTGTACCGGGAATAGCATCGAGCTTCTCGTTTGTATCAAGGTCAGGCATAGAGGAGAGAAGCGCCCAGGTATAAGGGTGCTGAGGATTGTAGAATACCTCGTTCGAGGTACCGTACTCAACGATCTTACCCGCATACATAACGGCAATTCTGTCCGCCATGTTTGCAACGACACCGAGGTCGTGGGTGATGAAGATGATCGAGAGGTTTCTTTCTCTCTTCAAGCGATTGATAAGCTCAAGGATCTGAGCCTGAATAGTAACGTCAAGTGCGGTCGTCGGCTCGTCGCAGATAAGGATATCAGGGTTTGCCGAAAGCGCAATTGCGATAACGATTCTCTGGCGCATACCGCCCGAGAATTCGAAGGGATACTGCTTGAAACGCATTCTCGCTTCGGGAATACCAACCTCTTCCATGAGCTTGATAGCTCTTTCCTTTGCGATACGGGGAGTAAGCTCGTAAACGACCTGCGAAGCCTTTTCCTTAAGGTAGTCGATAATCTCGACACAACGCTTATCGGCATCAAAGCTTCCTGCGTTTTCAATATCGGCACGGAATTTATTCATCACACGGGTGAGAACAGAGATGATGAACTCGATCTGCGTCTCGGGCTCAATTACAGACTTAGGAACAACGCTCCAGTCCACCTTCTTGCCTCTTGCAAGCAGAGCCTCACGCTTTGCGGTCTGACGTGCAAAGCGCTTTTCCTCCTTCGGGTTATTCTTGATATAGAAGAAATACTTTTCAATTTCTCTTTCAAGAGCGCCGAGGAAGGTATAAGCCACGTTATCCTTGATTATTGCAAGGGGATCTATTGCGGCACGAACCTTAGCGTTAAGCTCCTTGCAAAGAGCCTTTGCCTGTGCCTCGCTGAAACTGTTTGCTCTGAAGAACGTGATTGCATCACCAAGAGCGTCAATGGCAATTTTCTTGTTCATAAGAGCAACGCCGTTCGTATATTCAACTGCGATCTTCATAAGAGAACGGAATTCGCCCATGAAGTTTTCATCGAGATATTTGAGCGTCAGCTCGTTCGCCTCGTCGGGATCCATCTGGCTGAAATCCGCCTGAGGATTCTTGTAGATATAGTAGCCTATTCTGAAGAAATTGTACTGCGGCTGAGCGAGCATTTCTTCAGCCAAGTCCTTGATTCTCGTCATAACGTCGATCGTAGCTGACGTAGGCTGCTTGCCCTTGCCGTTAGAACGCTCCTGGCTTGCCGCCTCGCTAAGCGTGCCCTTAACGGCCTGAAGCGCCGGCATATATCTGCCCGCAAAGTACTTATCCTGAATTGCCGCAAGCTTGCGTGTAACCTGCTTGATCGTTGCAATAACGTCTATCTTCTGGTTCTTTTCAGCAAGGAAAAGGAAGTCCTTTACCATTGCTATAATTTCTTCTGCCGCCGTACGGGCGTCGTTATAGCTGTTTTCAAGCTTATTTGCCTCGATAGCAAATCTGTCGAAGGTTTCGATATATGAGTCAACCTCGGCAGTAGAAGCGCCACGCTCTGTCAGAGCAAGCTTGATTGCCTGAGCAAGCGAACGCTTAAGCAGGTTATTAAAGCTTCTGCGGCCCTCGGCACGGTTAGCCTTGTTTTTAAGGAGCATCGCCTCGGTGATCTGCTTACCGATTCGCATGATCGGGTTGAGCGAGGAAAGCGGATCCTGGAAGATCATAGCGATCTTGTCTCCGCGGAGCTTATGCATCTCCTCCTCGGGGATACGGGTAAGATCCTGTCCGTCATAGAGGATCTCGCCGCCCTCGTAAATGGCGTTTACGGCAGAGATGCCCATAATGGCCTTCGAGGTAACCGACTTACCCGAGCCCGACTCTCCGACGATTGCAAGGGTTTCGCCCTTATAAAGGTCGAAGGAAATATCTCTTACTGCCTGAACCTTACCTGCGTCTGTACGGAAGGATACTCTCAAATTATTAACGGATAATTTAACTTCGTTATTCATTTTTTATTCCTCCGATCCTCTGAGTGACGGGTTGAAGGCGTCACGCAGACCGTTACCGAACAGGTTAAAGCTGAGCATCAGCAGAACAAGGAACATACAGGGGAAGAACGCAACGTAAGCGGCGTTCGCTATGATCGAGCTCTGTCCTGCGGCGATAAGCGTACCTACCGAGGTCGTGTTTCCTGCCTCAAGGTTGATAATACCGAGGTAGGAAAGGCTTGTTTCCGAGTAGATCATAGAGGGAATTACAAGCGCAAAGCTCGTAACTATCGTACCGATACCGTTCGGGAAAATGTGCTTGAACATGATTCTTGCGTCGGACGCACCGAGCGTTCTTGCAGCAAGGACGTATTCCTGATTTTTGAAGCGGTAGAACTGCATACGGGTTCTTCCCGCCATGCCGATCCAGCCTGTTGCAAAGAATGCGATAAAGAGCACAAGTGCCTGGCTCGTTGATCCCATATGATATTTAAGAAGGGTAATTACGATCATAGTAGGAACAGATCCGAGAATTTCGGAGAATCTTTCCATAAAGAGGTCGATCTTTCCGCCGAAATAGCCCGAAATCGAGCCCCAGATGACACCTACTACGAAGTTTGCAATCGCAACGACGGTTGCGAACACGAAGGAGAATCTTGCACCGTATGCAAGGCAAGCAAAGATATCCTTACCTGTGCTTGTCGTACCGAAGAGGAAGGAAGGCGTTGTGATTCCGTCCTTCTTTTCCATCGTGTGCTCGTAGATATAATATTCGTAATATTCGGCTCTTACCTCGATACCGCCGTCAACGATACGACCGTATACGTAGTAGTAGTTCTTGCCGTCCTCACCGACAACGCCGTTCTCACCCTCAATACGGAGAGAGTCATAGGACGCCATGGTGCCGTTAAGCTCGGTTGCATCTACCTCATGCTTCCAGTAGTTGGGAATAAAGTCGCCGTTGCCGTCAAGCTTCGGACGAATGGTTGCAGCAGCCGGATCTTCAGCTACGTACCAATATTCGGCACTGTGCTGATTCTTCGTGTGAGAAGGTCTCTTTGAAAACTCAACGACGGGGTAAAGCACCTGTCTGCCGGTTTCCTTCTGATACTTCTGAATTGCCTCGTACTTATCGCGCGAGATGATCTTATACTTACCGAAGCCGATTCCGAAATACGTATCGTAGCGATAGGAATAGTTTTTGCCGTCTTCGCTTACCGTGGTCTTTCCGTGCTTGATTATCTCTCTGCCCGTTTCGACCTCGAGCGCACGGTCCTTTATGTAGCCGAGCCAGCTCGTATCCTTCGGTCTGCAGCCGTCCCAGAAGTCGATTCCACGCTTAACGAAAAATTCGTTACGGGGCTCGACGTGCTCATAGACCATATCGAAATATGCAGGCTGGAAAGGCGTGAAGAAGGGCGCAATTATTGCGAAAAGCACCAGAATTGCGATAATGATACCGCCTACGACCGCACCCTTGTTTTTGCAGAAGCGGCGGAAAGCACCCTGGAAGTAGCTTACCGGCTTCGTGTCAAACTTGCTGTCGTGAAGAAGGTCGGTTCTTTTGGCAAATTGGAATTTTTCAGCGGGGATATCATAGATATTCTTTGCATCCATAGTTATTTAGCCCCCATTCTGATTCTCGGATCTATGAAGCCGTAGCTTATGTCGATAACGATACCCGCGGTAAGGGAAACGCGGGTATAGAAGCCTGACAGAAGCATAAAGAAGTCATAATCCTGGAAGGTAATCGAATTAAGATAAAGACCGCCGACACCGTTGATGCCGAACATCTTTTCGATGATAAGAGATCCCGAAAGGACCGATATAAATTCACTCAGGATGGACGGGAAAATAACGACCATCGAGTTGCGCATTGCGTGGCGGAAGATAGCCTGACGCTTGGTAAGTCCCTTTGTTCTTGCAAGCAGCATGAATTCGCCCGTCAGAACCTCGGAAAGCTCGGCACGGGTAAAGCGTGCATAGCCTGCGATCGAGCCAAGACAGAGCGCGAACACCGCAGGGATCATCGAATGGAAGACCTCCCAGGTGAAATATTCGTTACTCGTTGACATCGTTAAGGGGAACCAACCGAGCTTGAAGCAGAATACGTACTGAAGCAAAAGCGCAAGTACGATACCGGGGATAGAGATCAGCAAAATAATTATTACGTTAATAAGCTGATCCTGCCACTTATTCTTCTTAAGCGCAGCGATAATACCCAAGCCGAGACCGATCGGCACGCCGATCAGGGTTGAGTAGATATTTATAAGTATTGTGGGGGGAAGGTGGCTGACGAACACGTCCCAAAGGTTCATGTTCATATACTCGCCGTATGTGGTGGCAATACCGAAGTCGCCCTCGGTGACTATTCTCTTGATATAGTTACCAAACTGAATAAGTATCGGAACTCTGTCGTAATCAAAGGTTCCGTTGGCGCCTTCCTTTATGTTAGTAATCCAGCCTCGTCCTTCGAGGGTTTTCATGACGATGATAGGATCCTGTCCCGGAAGCGCATTCGTCGGGATAGGAAGCAGCTTGATGAGGGTGAAGCACATCATAAAAATGATTGCAAATGTGAACAGCATCAAGCCAAGTCGCTTCGTCACGTATTTAAACATATACATAGGTTTTTCTCCTCTGTTATTGTTATTTTCGTATCTTACGCAGACCGTCACAGCTCACTCCAACGAATACTGCCGTTGGGGGGATCTGTGATGGAGCTTATATGCAAGCGGTTTTTTGCATACAAGCTAGTGCTTTATATGCTATAACGTCTTGTTTTTCTCAATTGAATGCTATATTTTGGGATTTTTGCCAATTTATTGTCCGTCTTATAAGACGAAGTCAGCGGTGAGCGAAAGGAATTTCGCCCACCGCCTGATTTTTAGGGTTTAAAAAGTCCTAAAGGGTAAATCCGAAATTACTCGGACTTCTTGTACTCTGCTTCGAGGTTGCCGCCCTGAGACTTAACGTAATCAGCCCATTCAGCATTGTTGTAGTTTGCTTCCATGTATCTGATTCCGCCGAAGCCCATAAATACGTTCTCCTCAGTGGAGAAGTAAGAGAACTTAGCGCCGAGGAAGGATCCGCCGGAGTCAGCGATAAGCATAACGGAGCGGGATTCCTTAATGGTGAGCTCTTCAAGAGCAGAGAGGATCATAAGTCTAACTTCAGTGGGAGCCTTGCCTGCGTTCCAGTCATAGGTCTTAGCCTGATTCTCGCTTGCTGCGAGACCGTTGAGGCAGTAGAACCAGTTCTGTACGCTCATGGTGATAGTCTCGCCAGCGCCTTCGTAGTCACCTGCGGGCATGGTGAGAGTCATATCGATCTTAGAGGTATCCCAGTACATATGATAGTTGAGGGAGTCATCCGGGTTAACGAATGCGCCAACGATATCAAAGGGGTTGAAGGGGTTGCCGGAGAAGCCGTAACCGAATCCGATCTGAGTCTTACCGGTACGGAATGCTTCTGCCCACTGGTTACCTGCGGAAGCGTCGAACTTAACCTTGATCTTGCCTTCAAGAGAAGTGCCCTTAACAAGGCCGTCGATAACGCCCTGGAGGTAGTCAGCGCGGAATCTCTGCTTGTCGGTGTCTGCGGAAGAACCGTAAACAAGAGTGATGTCCTTGGTTGCGTCGTAGCCGTACTTTTCAGCATCAGCCTCGAGGATAGCGATAGCCTCAGCCATCTTCTGCTTAGCAAGCTCGGGGTTGTAACCGGTGAGTGCCTCGTAAGCTGCGTCAAGCTCGAGGTTCTGGAGCTCGCCGGAGGACCACTTGCCGTCCTCACCCTGAGTGAAGCCGTAAGCGCGGAGAATACCAGCCTTAGCAATAGCGGTGTTACGGTACTGACCACCGTCTGCAAGAGTAGCAGAGTTCTCGATGTCGTAGTAGTAAGCTACGTTAAGGAGACCGAAGCAGGGGATCGAGGATCCGGGCCAGATCTTCTCAACGATATCGCTACGGTTGAGGCCAAGGTTGAGTGCATGTCTGAATTCCTGAATTGCAAGAATTCCGTTGTTGTTTCCGCTGCTCTTGAGAGTGTTAAGATCAGAGTAAAGCTGCATACCGAAGGTACCGGTAGAGTTAGAGGTGTAGTAAACGTACTTGGAGTCTACATACTCTGCTGCATTCTCGGTCTGGAGAGAAGCATCGTCGTAGGTTCCCTTAAGGAAGCCCATCCAACGGGTGTTCCACTCTTCAACCTTACGGCAGTAGATGGTGTCGATAACGTACTGGCCACCCTTGTTATAGGTTTCCATGTTCCAGCCGTACCAGTTCTCGTTCTTAACGAGCTTGTAGTGAGAACCTGCCTCAAACTCAACGAGCTTGTAGGGGCCCCAAGAAGCGGTGGTCTCGAGCGAGGAGTTGTAGTTAGAGGTCCAGAGAGTAGCGCCTGCTGCAGGCTCCTTCTTGGATGCCTCGTACTTAGCCTTGTGAACGAGGGGGAGAGAAGACATATAGTAAGCTGCGAGGTAGGAGAGAGAGCCGTCTTCCTTAAGAAGAGCGAAGCTTACGTCGAGGCAAACAACGATAGCGTTTTCGCCTTCAACTTCGTAGATACCAACGGTATCCCACTCTACCTTGTCGCCGTAGCCGGTGAGCTGGAATACGAAGACGTTCCAATCAGCGCCAAATCCAGCGAAGTTCTGGCAGAGAGCTTCGAGGTCAGCCATATCTTCAGCGGTGGGCTGGAATACGTTACGGTCATTTTCCTTAGCGGAGAGCTTGTAGTAGATGTCCTCGTAGTAAACGGTCTTGGTAACAGGGTTGCCGTCAGCGTCTACGTCGGGAGTTCCATCCTCGTCTGCATCAACAGCCTCTTCCTTAGCTACAACGTACTTGGGAAGCTCAACGCCTTCGCCGGTCTCGCCCTCATAGGGCTTGTAGAAGTAGCCTGCAGCGCCGTAGCCGTACTCGGTGTGAATGGTTGCCCAGTCAGCGCCGAAGCAGCTGTTAACGAGAACGGTGGAGAGGTAAAGCGGAACCTTCTCGCCGTTAATGGTTACGTATGCGTAGCCGTCATCACCGAAAGAATACTCGGAGAGGTAGCTCTCCTCAGTGAACCACTCGGTAGCCTCGTCGTATACGAGCCAAGGAGCGTTCTCATAGATAGGTGCGCCGGAGAAGAAGTAGTCCTTAGCGCCCTTGATTCTGAGGGTATCATAGTAGGTGTTTGCGCGGAAGTTCATGAACTTAGGATCGAGCTGCTGCTGCATCGAGTAAACGAAGTCAGCTGCAGTGATTACTGTTCCGTCATCCCACTTGAGGTCGTCGCGGAGAGTGATCTTCCAAGCGTAGCCGCCCTCAGTCTTCTGAGCGTCAGTGTAGCCCCACTTTGCGTCAACAGTCGAGGTAACGTCCTCGAGCTTGGTTGCTGCAGAGTAGTTAGTGGTGTATGCGCCGGGAACAACGCCAGCCTTGTTGATAGAGCCGTCCTCAAGGTACTTCTGATCGTTTTCGAACTTGTAGTCGTAATCGAAGAAAGAAGAACCAATGTAGCTCATGATCTGAGTATCATTGTTATCAGCATAGGTGAGCTCGTTCCAGTTGCTGGGCATGACCTGAGTCGTAGTGTTATATGTTACAGAAGTGTCGCGGGGGCCCTTATCAGCACAACCCGTTGCGGTAGCTGCAACCATAACAAGACACAAAGCCATTGCGAGCAAGGATCTGAGTTTCTTGTTCATAATATTTTCCTCCATAGTGGATTAAAAATTGTTCTTTCATTACTCTCAAAGCGGTTTTCTGTTCGAGTAGCGTTTCCCCTCATAAAAACCCATCCGAATAAAAGACACGTATCGAGAATAAATGATTATGTTAATTTTAGCAAGTAAATTTCCGTTTGTCAAGCCCTTTTGCAGTTTTAGTTCAAAAATTATTCAATAAAACGAGGAAAATCGCTTATAAAGCTCATTTTTATGCAGTTCAAAGGACTTTAATTTGCAATTAGGGGAGAAAAAATGAAATCGCATCTGCTCGCAGTCTCGCCCTGAGGGGAAGGCTAAACAACATCTCAATGCTTCGGCACGTTGTTCGTAGGGCGGGGGCTTGCTCCCGCCGTTTCAAAAGCGATGTTACATTCCTTTGTAACGGGGCGTCGAGGGCGCCGCCCCCTACCGGGAAACGTTTGAAATTTGTGCGGTAGGGGCTGGCGCCCACGACAGCCCGCATAAAAAGAATGTTACATTCGCCCCGAACACCTCATCCGGTTTCGCTTCGCTCGACCACCTTCTCCCGCTGGAGAAGGTAGAACAACATGGCAAAGCTTCGCCACATTGTTGGCTCCCCCTTCGGGGGAGCTGTCGATGAAATCGACTGAGAGGGTGTAGGGCGGGGGCTTGCTCCCGCCGCACTAAAAGAATGTTACATTCCTCCCGAACACCTCATCCACCGCTACCGCGGTCCCCCTTCCCCAAGGGGAAGGCAAGACAGCGTGGCGAAGCTTCGCCGCTTTATTTGTAGGGGGCGACGTCCTCGACGCCCCGCATCAAAACGATGTTACATTCCTTTGGAACACCTCATCCGGTTTCGCTTCGCTCAACCACCTTCCCCAAGGGGAAGGCAAGACAACGTGGCGATGTTTCGCCATGTTATTTGTAGGGACAGGCGTCCTCGACTGTCCGCACAAAAACGATGTTACATCCCCTTGGGACACCTCATCCACCACCTTCGGTGGTCCCCCTTCCCCAAGGGGAAGGCTAACGACGTTCCCGCTATTCTCGGTAGGGGAGGGGCTTGCTCCTCCCGAGCGAAACGATGTTGCATTATCCTCAAAACACGGTTGCTTCGCAACCTACCTCATCCGTCAACCTTCGGTTGACACCTTCCCCAAGGGGAAGGCAATACGGCGTGGCGGAGATTTGCTACATTGTTGGTAACACAAAAAACGGAAGCGTTGCTTCCGTTTTTTATTTACGATTTTGCCTGCCGAGGTTATCAATCGTCGATCTCGACCTTGTGATCGAGGATCACTCCGTCGCTTATGCGTATCTCATATTCGTACTCGGTTTTGCCATGCTCAAATTCAATTTCATAAACCAATACGCCTCTTTCACGGTCCTTTTCCGCTTCAAGCTCTCTGACAGAATTACGGGTTAATCCTGCGTGAGCCAGAGCAAGCTCGATTGCCTGCTCACGGGTAAGCTCGGTTGCTGTCGGTTTTTCGGCAGCAGGCTTCTCGGTCGTGGAAGGATTGATAACGGGCGTAGTCGTCACAGGAGGCGGACTTTGTTTTTTATCCTCCTCGATCTTCTCACGGACTATTTTTTTCGTATAAGCGTCAATTTCATAGGAATATTCGATATTATTGTATTCGAATTCCACATCATAGATAAGCTGTCCTCTTTCACGGTCAAGCTCGGTGCGTTCAAAGCGCACGTTCTCGCGTGAAAAACCGGATTTTTCAAGTGCAATTTCTTCTGCCTCTGCCGAGCTTATACGCTCTTTCGTTATTTCGTTTATGGCGATAGGTGCAGCCGAAACGATAAGCGCAAGTACCAAAAGCATCAAAGGAATTGCTATAAACAGCGATAATTTCTTTTTGTTCAGCATAACGTGCTCCTTTCATTGTAATATAAAACGGCAGAGGATAACCTCTGCCGTTCAGTTTTCATCCGGCAGGGCGAAAAAATCGTTTTTAGGCGATGTCGGGTGATTATTACTTTTTACTTATTACTTATTATTAAGCTTCCTCGAATACTTCCTTGCCGAGTCCGCAGGTAGGGCATACCCAATCCTCGGGAACTTCCTCCCAAGGGGTTCCGGGAGCGACGCCGTTATCGGGATCGCCGAGCGCAGGATCGTATTCGTATCCGCAGGGACAAACGTAGGTCATAATATTTCTCCTGTTTAGTTATTACAAGCGGTTTTATGTCAATCAGTGACTGTGACCGCCCTCGCCCTTATACAGTATCTCTCCATTCGTTGAAACAACGTAGGTAAGCGACTTTCCGTCAACCGTTACGTAGATATTGTAGCAGGACTTATTTTTATAAGTTCCTTCGTGTATATGCGGACTTCCGACCTGCTCAGATTTTAATCCGAGATCCTTCAAAACGATCTCATATGCTTCGTTTTGAGTTATCTCCTTATCTTCCTGTGCCAGTAAGATTATACCCAATATACACACAGCGCATACAATCACTGCAGTTATAACTGCAGATTTTACGCCGGACTTTCTTCTTTTTTTGGTTTTCTTCATGAATTACTTGAAGTATCTCTTGAGAAGTCCCTCGAGAGCCTTACCGTGACGAGCCTCGTCGCGTGCCATTTCATGCACGGTATCGTGGATAGCGTCAAGGCCGTACTTCTTTGCACACTTTGCAAGGTCGAACTTGCCTGCGGTTGCGCCGTACTCGCAGTCAACTCTCCATGCGAGGTTGTCCTTGGTGGTCGGCTTCATGTTAGGCTCGAGATCCTCACCGAGAAGCTCTGCAAACTTTGCAGCATGCTCTGCTTCCTCAAAAGCTGCCTTTTCCCAATAGAGACCGATTTCAGGATAGCCCTCACGGTGTGCGATGCGAGCCATGCAGAGATACATACCAACCTCGGAGCATTCGCCGTTAAAGTTAGCCATTAGCTGATCGAAGATGTACTTCTTATCCTCGTCGGGAATATCGGGGTTGTTCTTAACGGTGCTTGCGTAAACGCCGTACTCATGCTCTGCGGCAAGAGCTGCGTTATCTTCCATTACCTTAAACTTCGATGCCGGAACCTTACATACCGGGCATTTTTCGGGAGCAGCATCTCCCTCGTGAACGTAACCGCAAACTGTGCAAACGAATTTCATAATTTTTTCCTCACTTTAAAAAATTTTAAATTTTATATATTATCGGCTTTTTGACACTTGTCGCAAATTCCGATAAATTCAATTATATGTCTTTCGACCTTAAAGCCGCTAAGGCCCTCGGCGTTTTTTTCAATGCCTTCCATATAAGGCATCTCAACGTCCTCAACAGAGCCGCAAATTCGGCAGGAAACATGGTAATGCTTTCGGGTACCGTATTCGTAGCGAAGCGGCGAATCGGGAGCGTAAACTCTCTGTGCTTCGCCATTTTCTACCTCACCTGCAAGAATTCTGAAAACGGTAGCTCGACTGATTGAAGGATGCTTTGCGTGAATATATTCATAGACGTCGTTCGGAGTAGGATGCTTACCTTTAAGCTCCATAAGCGCCTCGCGAACTATTGCTTTTTGCAATGTATTGCGCTTTTGCATCGAATCACCTCGTTTCTATTGATATTATATCCTAATAAGAACTGATTGTCAATAGGTTTTTTTAAATTTTTCAAAAAAATTTTTTTGAGGTCTTATTTTTCGGTGTGCAATATATATAAGGAAGATTTTCTCTTAAATTATAATATCTCTGAAAGGAAAAAGTTGGTAGTCAAACTATATCAGTTGACAACAAAATATTCTCCTTGCCCTTGACAAGTTACTATATTTTGTTTATAATATATTTTGTATAAGTATTTT
>JAZNXR010000055.1:0-14497 GCA_045593985.1 Eubacteriales bacterium | reverse complement strand
ATGTTGCTAACATTCACGTAAACACAGAGCCGCCTCGAGCTCATTATTTTCCATACGACTCGCTCGAGAAGGCACTTGCAGGCGATAAGACCGCATCAAAGTATTATAAAAATCTTAACGGAGAGTGGGATTTTGCATTTTTCCCTCGCGATATTGATGTCCCTGACGATATTTCGATCTGGGATAAAATAGATGTTCCTTCCTGTTGGCAGGCGAGGGGCTATGAGTCTCCCCATTATACGAACTATTACTATCCCTATCCCGTCGATCCGCCTTATGTTCCCGATGATAATCCGGTCGGTGTTTACAGAAGAAACGTCAATATTTCGGGCGAGGAAGCAAATAGAGAGAATTATATCGTATTTGAAGGAGTTTCCTCTTGCGTTGAGCTTTTTGTCAACGGTGAGCGTGTTGGCTTTTCGACTGTATCTCACTCTACATCCGAGTTCAAGGTTCAACTCGTTGAGGGCGAAAATGAGATAGTTGCAAAGGTATATAAGTGGTGTATCGGAAGCTATCTTGAGGACCAGGATTTTCTGCGCTTCAACGGAATCTTCAGAGATGTATATATCCTCTCCCGTCCCAAGGGACATCTCTTTGATATCACAATAGATTATGACGATAAGAACATAAGCTGTGAATATCCCTTTACAGTATACGACGCAGAAAAGAATGTCGCCAATCCCTTTAAGCCGATACTCTGGAATGCCGAGAATCCATATCTTTATACTGTTGTCGTTGAGACTGCGGGTGAGTATATACCCTTTAAGGTCGGTATGCGCTCGCAGAGATTCTCCGAGAACGGCGAGCTTCTTATAAACGGCGTCAGCGTCAAGCTCAAGGGTGTTAACCATCACGATACACACCCTATAAACGGTTATTCGATGACCGAAGAGGATTTGATTCTTGACCTTACGAGAATGAAGGAGCTGAATATTAACTGTATCAGAACCTCTCATTATCCTCCCCAGCCTCGTTTTATCGAGCTTTGCGACGAAATGGGCTTCTATGTAGTAGACGAAGCCGATATGGAAACGCACGGCTTTGTTGCAAGAAGTGCGAAGCAGGGATATAGCTGGGAGCCGAAGGATCCTAAATGGCCGTGTATTAATCCTGAATGGAAAGAGATGCACGTTGACCGTATCAGACGTCTGTATCAGCGTGACAAAAATCACACATGCGTTGTTATGTGGAGCTTGGGAAATGAGTCCAATTACGGCCCGAATATTGCCGCAATGAGCGACGAGCTGCGTGTAATGATGAAGGATTCCGCCCTTGTTCGTCCGATTCATTACGAGAGCGCATTTCTTCTTCATAACGCTACATCCGGCTATCTTTTCAACGGAGGACCTGACGAGCGCGATCCCGACACGGTTGATGTTGTCAGCCGTATGTACTGGAAGGTGTGCGATCTTGAAAGATATCTTGAGAAAAGCGGTGACAAGCGCCCCGTCTACCTCTGCGAGTATAGCCATTCAATGGGTAACGGCCCGGGAGATCTCTTTGATTACTGGGATGAAATATATAAGCGTCCGCAGTTCATCGGTGGTTGCATCTGGGAATGGACTGACCACGTTGCTCTTCGTTCCGATGGCTCTCTCGGATACGGCGGTGACTTTGGCGAAGAAACCCATGACGGTAACTTCTGCTGTGACGGTCTTGTATTTAATGACCGTTCCTTCAAGGCAGGCTCGTTCGAGGCGAAGAAAGCGTATCAGCCTCTATCTACCGAATGGAATGACGGAGTTCTTACCGTTCTTAACCGTTGCGATTTTACTTCCTTTGATAAGTTCACCTTTACATACGAATATACCGTTGACGGTAGCGTTGTTACGTCCGGAGAACTGAATCTCAAAACAGCTCCACATGCTACGGAGGAAATAGAACTTCCGCTTGATGCTGTCGACTGCAAGCTTGGTGCATATCTTAATGTTTACATGAAGAACTCGGAGGGCTACGAGGTTGCATTTACACAGATGACGGTTTCCGAGGGCAAGAATGATGTTGTCCTTTCCGATAGCGCTCCCGAGATCGTCACCGAAGGCGAGTTTGCAATTATCAAGGGCAACGGCTTCGAATACAAGTTCAATACTCATTACGGATATATTGAAGATCTTGACGGTTATAACGAATCTCCGATCAAGCTTTCGGTTTGGCGTGCGCCGACCGATAACGATATGTATGTCCGACTCACATGGCAGTTTGAGCGTTATAACTCCATAAGAAACAAGGTTTATAGCTGTAATATTGACGGTAACGTCATAACCGTAACGGCTTCTCTTGCTTCGCTTTCCCGTGCGCCGTTCTTTAGCTATGAAACGAGATATACTTTTAATGCTGACGGAAGCATCAAGGTTGAGCTTAACGGTGACTTTGACAAGGCTGAAAGGGAATACCTGCCTCGTCTCGGCTTCGAATTTACCACGAAGGAAACCGAGTTCACCTACTTCGGTTACGGTCCGTACGAATCATACGTTGATACACACCACGCCTCAAAGCTTGGAATGTATAACAGCTCAGCTGAAAATGAGTACGTTGACTATATTATGCCACAGGAGCACGGAAACCATTATGGCGTTAAGTATCTTAAGCTCGGTGCTTTCGAGTTTATTCCCGAGAATACTCTTGAATTCTGTATCTCGGAATACTCGGCAAAAGAGCTTACCTTAAAGAGACACAACTATGAGCTTGTCAAGAGTGGCGTAACGAACGTTCGCATTGACTACAAGGTCAGCGGTATCGGATCTAATAGCTGTGGCTCACCCTTGCTTGATAAATACCGTCTGAATGACGAGAAGATTTCCTTCGCGTTCATAATGAAGAGAGTTTAAAATTCTTGCTAATTGTTAAAAAAACAGGAAAAGGCAATCGCCTTTTCCTGTTTTAATTTAAGCATAATAAAACTCCTCTTATGGGATAACATGCCATAAGAGGAGCTTTTATTATAGTTTCAGAAGAAGCTCGGTTAGCTCATTTGCATTGTGAACGATAAAGTCAGCGCCTGCCTCTTTAAGCTCAGCTTCGCTTCCGTAGCCGTACGTTACGCCTATGCTGTCGAGCTTTGACTTTTTCGCTCCGTCAATATCGTGATGACGGTCGCCTACCATGATTACACGGCTTCTGTCGGTGACAGATGCTGTCTCAAGCGCATATTCAATAACCTCGTGCTTATCGGTACGCTTGTGATCCATTTCTGCGCCGCAAACATAACTGAAATACTTTGCGATTTTGAAGTATTCCAAAATCTGATTTGCGTATATTTCCGGCTTTGAGGTCGCCAAAACAATTGTTTTTCCGGCCTCCTTCAAAGCTTCAAGCATATCGGTAATTCCATCATAAAGAGAATTTTCAAATATGCCCTTAACAGCATAGTATTCACGGTAATATACAACTGCGAGATCCGCATCCTCGTTTGACATTCCGAATATATTCCTGAAGCTTCCGACAAGCGGCGGGCCGATAAATTTGTTCAGCTCATCACGAGTTGGAACAGGTATTCCGAATTTATTCAGCGCATAGGCGGCGGAATTCTTAATTCCGTCACCAGAGTCTGTAATTGTACCGTCGAGGTCGAAGAATATAATGTCTTTCATTTTAAACTCCTGATTATTCCGTGCGAAGAGCAACGACTGGATCCTTCTTTGCTGCACCGCGAGAGGGAATAAGTCCGGAAATAAGCGTTAGAAGGACGCTGATCGTGACGAGAGCAATCGCAACTCTTATATCAAGCGTTGCTCGGAGCTGCGAAATTCCGGTGAGCGCGTTAAGGATAAGATTTATCGGTATGCAGAACAAGTATGTCACAAGAACACCGATAAGTCCTGAAGTGAATCCTATGATGACCGTCTCGGCATTGAACATGCTGCAGACGTTGCGCTTTGAGGCGCCTATTGCACGGAGAATACCGATTTCCTTTGTTCTTTCCTGAACCGATATGAGGGTAATAACGCCGATCATAATTGAAGATACGATAAGGGAAACGCTGACGAAGGCGATGAGAACGTACTTGATAGCGTCGATAATGGTTGTGATCGAAGACATCATAATGCCCATATAATCGGTGTATTCAATTCTCGAAATTTCATCTACGTTCTTGTTGTAGTTCATGATCATATCCTCGATAACGTCCTTGTCAGCGAAGGTGGTTGCGAAGAGATTAATTGATGTCGGTTGCTCGAGATCTATATAACCGAGCTTTTTCAGATTCATGTCGTAGGTCGAGCTTGAGAATTCAAGAACCGCATCATAAAGACCTGCGCACTGCTCGTCGTTAAAGCCGGTGATTGCATAATCAAGCATTGCAGCAAGCTCTGCGGGAGTTTTGTCTGCATGGAGCGCTCTTTGCTGAGCCTCGTATTTTGCGGTCTCTTGCTCAGCAAGGAAACCGCTTATTAAGGCCGTGACCTGCTCGTCTGTCATTTTGATAATATAATCTCTGACTTGCTCCTCGGTGAGAGTAGATGAGGTCGAAATAATCTGATTAATGACAACCTCTCTCATCGTTTCAGGAGTCATAGTAGCGAGAATCGGGCCGATTTTAGAGGCCAGATATTCGGGTGTGGGAATAGAAATGATAGAAAGATAGGTTTCTGCTTTTTCCTCATTGGTCATATTGGCAACGTGCGCTTTAAACAGCTCTGCTTTTTTAGCATTGTCAAGCACACCGTCCTCGTCAACGAAGGGAAGACCTGTGAAAATGTCAATTGTGGGGTTGTTCAGCTGATGAATTATTGCGGGTGATTTTCTGTTTTCTTCGGCTACATACTCAGTTAGGCGGTGCGTATATCCGAGCGTGCCCGAAATCAGAGTTGAGGACGCATCCTCCTTAAGCTTGATAATTCCTGTTACCTTTAGCGGAATTGCATTTGCATACAATGCGTCAAGACCAACCTTTTCGGTCGTGATGTCGCTGTAAACTCCATCTCTGATCGAATAGCAATCGGCATTGAGGATCGTCTTGAATTCCATGTTGCAGATTTCCTCGTATGACCATTTCTGCATTTCAAAATCAAGGGGCTGATCCTTTGCAGCTGCAGTAACGATCTTGTCGATCTCTTCATCTGAAATGAGACCGAGGGCATAAAGAGTCATATCGTCGATCTCGTTATTTTCGTCAACAACAATAATTATTTCGTTGTATTCGTTTGGCCATTCTCCGTAAAGGAGATCATATTGTTTTTTAATAAGGGGATTTATCGATGAGCCGTCCTTTGCGGGAAGAAGCTCCTGCCAGACTCTCATCATAGACGACATTCCGCCGCCTGAGATCATGGAGAGCATGCTTGTATCGCCCTCTGTAGTTGAGCCGCTGATTTCGCCAATATACTTTACGAGCATATTTCTTATCAGCTCTTCTGTGTCACTCTTTATAATAACGCCGTCAATATTTTTGGTGTAGATATTCAGATTAACACCGTAGGAATACTGAACACCGTTGATCGCGCTGTCATAGCGAGTGTTTGAGCCGCTCTTAAGCTGATCGTTAAGATACTTCTTAAAGGAACGAAGATCGTTTTCCTTTGCTTCGATCTGGCTAAGTGTGTTTACAAGCTCGTAGAGAACGGGGTTTTGGTAAACGGCATCGTTTTCGTGCGCTTCCTTTTGCTCGGCAGCTCCTATGAATGTTTCCATGAGGTTTCCAATACTAACATGCTGCGCCTCAAGCGTTATCGGATATGAAGAAAGCGTGCTTTCCTGAACGTATGAAATATAGTTTGTTGTTCCTTCTGAAACAGCGTAGATGAGAGCAATACCGATTATTCCGATACTTCCGGCAAAGGAGGTAAGAACTGTTCTTCCTTTTTTAGTAAATAGGTTTCTTATAGAGAGCCCAAATGAAGTGAAGAAGGACATGAAGGGCTTCTTTTCCTTCTTTTTCTTTTTTCCGGTTTGAGCGTTTGCTTCAGCTATTTTTGCTTTTTCGCTTAAAAGCTCTTCTTCGGTAAGGGGCTTCGAATCGGAGACGATAACACCGTCGAGCATTTTAACTATTCTTGTTGAATACTGTTCTGCAAGCTCGGGGTTATGAGTTACCATAACTACAAGTCTATCCTTTGAAATCTCCTTAAGGATTTCCATTACCTGAACGCTCGTCTCGGAATCAAGAGCGCCCGTCGGCTCGTCTGCAAGAATGATGTCGGGATTGTTTACGATAGCTCGTGCGATAGCAACTCTCTGCATTTGTCCGCCTGACATCTCGCTCGGCTTCTTTTTGAGCTGAGAGGTCAGACCTACTGCAGCAAGTGCTTCCTTCGCTCTTTTTCTTCTTTCGGCTTTCGATACACCAGAAAGCGTAAGAGCAAGCTCTACATTCTGAAGAACAGTCTGATGAGGAATAAGGTTGTAGCTTTGGAATACAAAACCGACCGAATGATTTCGGTATGTGTCCCAATCTCTGTCTTTGTAATTTTTGGTTGAGCGACCGTTGATAATCAGGTCGCCCTCCGTATATCTGTCAAGACCGCCTATGATGTTAAGAAGAGTGGTTTTTCCGCAACCGGACTGACCGAGTATGCTGACAAACTCACTTCTGCGGAAGGAAAGCGATACGCCCCGTAGAGCGTGGACGGTTTCGTTTCCGGTTGGATAATCCTTTGTGATGTTTCTTAATTCAAGCATTTTGTTACCTTCTACTACTTTAATGGTTACAATTTTAAGCCAATTATTTGAATACTCAATGAATATATATAATTTTTTTTGTGAAATTTAAAAACCGCCGAGATTTGTCAGCGGTTTAATGCGGGTGTTGGGGTTTTAATTTCGGGATAGGGTTTCACGTATTTGTTATACGTTGTAATGTATGATGAACCGAAGGTCATGGAATAAATATTTGCATAGGGAACTGTTATCGGCTTTTCAGCCCAGGTTCCGCTACCGTCAAACGATCTGAATCTTATTCCTTGCTCGCCAACTGCCAGAACTCTGCCGATAATAAAATATTTACTTGATGAATTAGGAGTGTAGCCCTCTATGCTGACAGTTTCGCCCGATGCAAGAATTGAGTTAAAAGCGTGGCGCCAGCTATTTATGTTTATCGGGGGAGTCGAGAGGCGGGCAATATTGCCCTCGGATTGATGAATTTTAAGGTATGTACCCTTAATTTGCTCAACCGATGTTACGTCTGATAGCTGTCTGATCGTAAAACCGTCGAGTCTGAAATCTCTCTCGGTTACGGCAAGAAATAGCTTTTCTGAAATAGCAAGCGGAAAGAAAAATTCTTCGTACTGCTGATATTCAAACGAAATTTTGCAAATTGCAGCAGGCGTAATGCTTGATTTGATTTTTAAAGCGAAGTCATTTGTCGCCATGAGAATTCTCCTTTCTAAATACACTATCTGTTATTATAGCAGATTACCTTGCATAAATCAAGAGAAATAAAAAAGAAATCTCCCGACAGTGTGTCGGGAGACTGTTGTTACAGATCAAGCATTTTCTTGATGGTAGGAAGCATCGCATATGCCATACTGACGAAGCCTGCGTCCGTTGGGTGTGTGTTATCGACGAGGCAGCATTCTCTGACTTGCTCATTAATGAGATCAGGGCCGGGAATGAAGTATACGTTTTTATCACCCTCGGAAAGAGCCTTTTCATAGGTGGCTTTTACGACTTCGAGTCTCTTTATCTCGTCTGCGTTAAGATGATACTTTGGACGGGAAAGGAAGAGGATCGGAATGTCTGGGTGGTTTTTTCTTACCGCACGGTAAAGCTTTTCGTGCGTTGCGCGCAGGTGATCGACTGACGGGGCGTTATGATCGTAATCCGAAACAAACGCCGACATTGGTAGACCTGCAACGTAATCTACGATAAGGTCTTCGCCTCTTGCGCCGCCAGAGAAGCCCATATTTATGTGGTCGACATTCAGTTCTCTTGTAATGATACTCTGATAAGCGACTCCCGGTCTTGACGCACATCCTCCCTGAGTTATAGAAGAGCCGTAATAGACGATAGGGTTGTCGAGACGGTAAGGAGAGGGAGCCTTCAGCGTGCAGCCTTCCTTTATTCCGACATAAAGGCGTGTAAGACCTGAATAGAGAGGAAGATTGATAGTATATTCGCGCTCCTCTCCGTCAAGGTCGACTACGCCCTCGTAAACGTCATTTACGCCGAACGGAGGAACGTATGTACCGTAATATTGCTTGCCGGCGTAAAGGTCCATCCCAACGCTTCCTGTAATAGGGAAGTGACACATCTTAAGAACGCTTACGGTTTCCGCATGAACAGCTATGTACGGGCTGTTAGTAATAAATCTTACACGTCCGCCTGCGAGACGGTCATGCATCTCGTCAACACATTCGTTCACGTTCTTTGCAATTTCCTCGGGCAGACGGCGGTATTTGCCGTCGATAAACTTAACGCCGTAAAGAACCATTTCGCTACATTCTTCAATGTCATAAAATTTTAGTCCCTCGCGTACAATTTTGCTTTCTATTACAAAGTTTTTATCGCGGATTACAGGTTCCATTATTTTTCTCCGATCTGACAGATACAGAATTGTTATTTTATTGAATCGAAATAGTCAATGACATTTTCCCAATCAAACTGTGTCTGGCTGTGGTCGCCGTCCTTGACGTGATAAGACGATCAGTCGTTAGGATAGCCCTCGGGATTCTTCTTGACAGCTTCCCAAGCATCGCGGCACATATCGTCGACAGTAAGCTCTGCCTTCCACTTAAGACCTTCGAGAGCCTTATCGGGCGAAGCATAGCAAGCTGCGATGTCGCCTTCACGGCGAGGCGCGATCTTGTAGGGAAGGGGGCTTCCGCTTGCCTTTTCAAATGCCTTTACAATGTCAAGAACGGAATATCCGTTACCGGTTCCAAGGTTAAACACCTCAACACCCTTGTGAGTGTCTGCGTAATCAATTGCGGCAACGTGTCCCTTTGCAAGGTCGGAAACGTGAATATAGTCACGAACGCCGGTTCCGTCGGAAGTCGGATAGTCGTTACCGAACACGTTAAGGTGAGGCATCTTGCCCATTGCCACCTTGAGGATATAGGGCATGAGGTTGTTCGGGATTCCGTTCGGATCTTCAACGAGAAGACCGCTCTTATGCGCACCTATCGGATTGAAATAACGGAGGAGAACAACGGAAAGCTCCTTATCTGCATGGCAGGTGTCCTTGAGGATCTCCTCAATCATGTACTTTGTTTTACCGTAGGGGTTGGAGCAATCGCCAACGTGCATATCTTCGGTGATCGGCACCTTTACGGGATCGCCGTAAACGGTTGCAGATGAGCTGAAAATAAGCTTAGTACAGCCATATTTCTTCATTGTTTCAAGAAGGGTTAGTGTCGAGTCGAGATTGTTTCTGTAATAGAGAACGGGAAGCTTTACCGATTCGCCGACGGCCTTAAGACCTGCGAAGTGGATAACTGCATCAATCTCGTTTTCCTCGAAAATCTTTTCAAGGGCAACCTTGTCGGCAACATCCTCAACGTAAAGCTTGATTTTTGCTCCTGTGATAGTCTCTACGCGTCTTACTGATTCCGGCTTGCTGTTAACGAGGTTATCAACGATAATTACGTTGTGTCCCTTTTCAATAAGCTCAACTGCGGTATGGGAACCGATGAATCCTGCGCCGCCTGTAAGAAGTACGTTCATGTTTTATTCTCCTTATAAATTAAAATTATTTTTTAGTTATTGCCGGCCGTATCTGTTGGCTGGTTTTGCTTAATTATCTGCTCCTGAATATCTACATCAAGCTCACCGAAGATGATTTTGTCTGATGCATCTGTAAGCTTGTATGGGAAATCAAGGGGGAGATAATTTGCTTTATCGTCAGTTTTTCTGACGATTGTGATTCTGCTTAATTTTGTATCGATGGTAATGTCAAGATTTAAAAAGCATCTTTTGGCAAACTCAAGCGGGATGTAAACCTTTCCATCGCTAACAAAGGAATTTCCGCCTGTTCTTTCGGCTACGCCGTTGATGTAAGCCACGCTTTCGCCGAGAACAAACTCAACCGATTCTTCCGTTTCTCGAACTACATATCTCATGTGTTTGCCATCACCGGTTATGGTCAGATCGCAATATTGCGCAACAGCGTCCATATCTATGTAGTAAATATCATTACGATAGATGCGGTCAAAAGAATACATTTTTTTCGACACAATATTCTTGCCTTCGCCAAGCTGGATTCTGAAATCGTCGTTTGACACTGTAACGCCGGAGTTTAATAGCAGACTTGCAATCAGAATTGTAATGGGAAGTAAAACCAGATAGCCTACGAAGCCCAAAATAGTGACACTCTTTGCAAACGAGCTGCTCTTATTCCTTTTCTTGGCGGTCTTTTTATTTTTCTTGCCGCTTTCGCTGATTCTGAAATATTGAGTGCTTGTCTTTCTGACGGTGCCCGGCTCATTCGGGGAATTTTGCCTTCGCATTTGCCTTCTTAACGGCGTTTGAGAGCGGAGGTTATCACTAAGGTCGGTTTTTTTCTTCGGTTTAGCCGTGCTTTGCGACTGTTGAGGCTTGACCGCTCTGCGTTTGGCGGTCTTAACATTCGGAGGCTTTTTAGCTTGAGGGGGCTTGCCTTCACGATTTATCGGCTGTCGGTCAATCGGTGGAGCAGGGCGCTTTTTAGAAATGCTTTGAGGATTCGGTTTGTTTCCTCCTGAATTCAAGACATAACCTCCTTTCTGAAAATTGCATACAATATTATTTTAGCACGTAAATGTATAAATTTCAAGAGATTATCAAATAAATATTACTTGATGAATAAAAATATTTTGTTTACAATTTTTTCATAGTAAGTACTTGTTAAAAGGAAAATATTGTGCTATAATCATAATACAAGGCAATGCCTTTTGAATTTGATCTTATTTTGGGGGTATATTCTTATGGAAAACAAGTCTAACAACGTGCTTCTCAAGATTTTCCTTACCGTAGGTATTATCGCAGGGCTCTGTGTTATCGCAAAGATTATTTACGATAAGTACAAGAAGAACCTTTGCTGCCTCTGTGAGGACGAATGCGACTGCGATTTCGAGTGCCTCGAAAACGATGAGCTCGATTGTGACTGCGACAACTGCCAGTACCTTAAGAAGGACGAGGATGTCGAGGTTACCGAGGAAGCTGTAGAAGAGTAATTTTTCTAAAACAAAAAGCCGCGATTTTTCGCGGTTTTTGTTTTTTGTCTTGAAATAACCGTCTGCAATGATTATAATGGATATATAAAACTGTTTGGAGAAATTTATGCAGAGCTTTGAGCCTATTGCCGCAATATCAACACCGTATGGTAGAGGCGGTATTGCTGTTATCAGATTAAGCGGCGAGGGATGTATTTTGCTTGCCGAAAACATCTTTAAGCCAAAATCAAACAAAAAACTTTCCGAAATCGAATCCGGCTGTGCCGTTTACGGTGATATACTGCGAGGCGGTAAAAGAATTGATGACGGAATTGCAACCGTTTTTCGTGCTCCGAGATCCTTTACCGGCGAGGATACTGTCGAAATATCCTGCCACGGAGGCATTTTGCTTACCGAGAATGTTCTAACAAGCGCTCTTGAAAACGGCTTCCGTCTTGCGCTAGGCGGTGAATTCAGCAAGCGTGCGTTTTTGAACGGCAAGATGTCATTAACCGAAGCTGAGGCGGTTATCGGTCTTATTGACGCCGAAAGTGACGAGCAGCTTCGTCTTTCTGCATCTATTACTAATGGAATTCTTAAAAACGCCGTTAGTAAACTTTGCGATGAAATAACCGAGCTTCTTGCATCGGTATACGCCTATATTGATTATCCCGATGAGGATCTGACTGATGTTTCTCCCGAAGAGCTTGCGGAGCGTGCAAAAAAACTCCTTGGTGAAACTGAGGAGCTTGTCAAGAGTTACAGAAGCGGTAAGGCTGTAAATGACGGCATCAAAACCGCCATCGTCGGAAAGCCAAATGCAGGAAAATCCTCGGTTCTTAACAGGCTTTTAGGATATGACCGTGCAATAGTAACGTCAATAGCCGGTACGACGAGAGACACGGTTGAGGAAAGCGTAAATATCAGTAGAGTGACGCTTCGTCTTTGCGACACGGCGGGAATAAGAAAATCAGATGATGAGGTCGAGCGAATCGGTATTGAGCGAAGCATTATAAAAATTAATGAAGCCGAGTTGATACTCGCGGTTTTTGACGGATCGAGCCGACTTGACGAGCTTGACTATGACGTTATTGATAATATAAATAAAACCGATGCTGAAGTTATTGCCGTAATAAATAAATCTGATATCTTATCTGATGTTGAAATCGACGTTCCGTTTAGAAAAGTTGTCGTGTCGTCACTTGACGGAAGCGGATTTGATGAGCTGAAAACGCTGATTTCCGATCTTTACGTTGATTCAAGCTTGAATTATGACACAACTCCCGTTTTGACTAATGCGCGGCAGTTTGCTGCGGCAACAATAGCAAAAACGCATCTTGAAAGCGCAGTCAGCGCACTTAAAAACGGATTCACTCAGGATATAGCCGGAATGGATCTTGAGCTTTCCTTGTCAGCTTTGCGTGAAATAGACGGACGAAACGTAAGCGAGGATATTACGGATAGAATATTCAGCCGTTTCTGCGTCGGAAAATAACTTTCATTTTTAACTGTCACGGCATATTCGCATTTACATAGTCTATAATATAAATAGATAAATTTTCATTAAATTATGGTGAGGTGCGAAATGAACGAAAGTAAAAATGAAGTAACGAGATACGAGATTGTCGAAAGATATTGCCCTAAATGCGGCGATAACGTCATAATGCGAAGGACTTTTGGCAAGACTCCAACCTTTAAATGTATGAATTATGAGAAATGTCGAGAAAACAAAGACAAGTTTTGCGAAGATAGCTTAATTTTGTGAATTATTGTCTAAATTTTAACGACAAATCGCAGCGAAAATTATCAACAACTTTGTGGAAAAAATCGAAAAATGTAATTGACAAATAAATATTATATATGATATAATATTCACGTTGAGATTTTCCGCAACTGACGGATGGGTGGGTGACCACCGGGGAACGGAAAATAATAAAGCCGACCGTCTGGGCAGTTTTGCACTATAAGGCAAGACTGCCCATTTTTCATTTTAATAACCGTGGAGGTAAATATGAGTATTAAAAAAGTTGGAATTGTAATGGGAAGTGACAGCGATCTTCCTGTTGTTGAAAAAGCAATCAATGTTCTTAAGGAATATGAAGTGCCTTTTGAAGTGCACGTTTACTCAGCACACAGAACGCCTGATGAGGCAAAAGCCTTTGCTGTAAATGCGAGAGTTAACGGCTTTGGCGCTATAATTGCCGCTGCAGGCATGGCTGCACATCTTGCCGGCGCAATTGCGGCAAACACGACTCTTCCTGTCATCGGAATACCTGTAAAAAGTAAGAATTTAGACGGCATTGACGCGCTTCTTTCGACGGTACAAATGCCGACAGGAATACCTGTCGCTACTGTTGCTATCGATGGAGCTGCCAATGCCGCTATGCTTTCTATTCAGATTCTTGCAGTTACAGACGGTGCTCTTGCTGCCCGTCTTGAAAAGGCAAGAATGGAAGGCGCCGAAAAAGTGCTGGAAAAAAACAAGGCAATCGAAGTGAAATTCAACGCATAAACAAGAGGTAACTATGGGCGGATATTTTGGCGCGGCACTTAGAAGTGACGCAATCAGTGATGTGTTTTTCGGAACAGACTATCATTCTCATCTTGGAACGAAATGCGGCGGAATGGCAGCATACCATGATCTTGCCGGTCTGCAAAGAGAAATTCACAATATATCAAATTCTCCCTTCAGAACGAAGTTCGATCACGTCTTTGATGACATGAAGGGTAACTCTGCAATCGGCTGCATCAGCGACTTCGATCCACAGCCTCTGATCGTTCGTTCGCGTCTCGGCAAGTTTGCTATCTGCTTCGTCGGAATTATTAATAACACCGAGCAGCTGATCCAGGAATATTTTGAAAAATCCTCGGGACACTTTAATGCAATGACCGGCGGTAATGTAAATTCAACTGAGCTTGTTGCATCGCTTATAGGTCAGAAGGAAAGCTTTATTGACGGAATTCACTTTGCACAGAGCGTTATCGACGGAACGGCTTCGATAATTATTCTTAAGGATGACGGAAAAATAATTGCTGCTCGTGACAGAGTGGGAAGAATTCCCGTGCAGATCGGACGTAAGGACGAGGGTTACTGTGTATCCTTTGAAGCGTTCGCTTATCAGAAGCTCGGCTATGAGCACCACAAGGAGCTTGGCCCCGGAGAGATTGTCGAAATATGTCCCGATTACTGCCGTCAGCTTGCTGAGCCCGGAAAGGAAATGCGTATTTGCTCCTTCCTTTGGAGCTACTACGGATACCCCACCTCCTCTTACGAGGGCATCAACGTGGAAATGATGCGATACAACTGCGGAAAGGCACTGGCCAATCGCGATAACGGCAATGTAAATCCCGACATCGTGGCAGGTGTTCCCGATTCGGGTACTGCACACGCCATCGGTTATGCAAACGCCTCCGGCGTACCTTTCGCACGT
>JAZNXR010000054.1:0-18018 GCA_045593985.1 Eubacteriales bacterium | reverse complement strand
AGACAGCCGCGGAATTCTTCCTCAAGCTGATCGGGGCAGAGGATATAGTGACCCTCGGAAATGGTGAACTGACGGACACGGATAAGGCCGTGCATCTCGCCCGAATCCTCGTTACGGAAAAGGGTAGAGGTCTCGCCGAAGCGCATAGGAAGCTCGCGGTAGGAGCGCGGCTTGTTAAGGAATACCTGGTACTGGAAGGGGCAGGTCATAGGACGGAGCGCGAAGCATTCCTTTGTTTCATCATCAGCGTCACCGAGAATGAACATGCCGTCGCGGTAGTGATCCCAGTGTCCCGAGATCTTATAAAGATCACGCTTTGCCATAAAAGGAGTCTTTGTAAGGAGGTAACCTCTCTTCTGTTCCTCATCCTCGATCCATCTCTGAAGAAGCTGAACTACTCTTGCACCCTTCGGAAGAAGTATCGGAAGACCCTGACCGATAGTATCAACGGTTGTGAAAAGCTCAAGGTCACGGCCGAGCTTGTTATGGTCGCGCTTTCTCGCTTCTTCAACCTGAGCAAGATATTCATTAAGAGCATCCTTGTTGGGATATGCAGTGCCGTAAATACGCTGAAGCATTTTGTTCTGAGAATTACCTTCCCAGTAAGCTCCGGTACACTGTGTAAGCTTAAACGCCTTTACAGCGCCCGTGCTATGGAGATGCGGGCCTGCACAAAGGTCGGTAAACTCACCCTGACGGTAGAAGGAAATATCGCTGCCCTCGGGAATACGGTCGATAAGAAGCACCTTATACGGCTCGTTCTTTTCTTCCATAAGCTTCTTTGCTTCATCGCGGGGAAGAGTAAAGCGTTCAATGATAAGGTTTTCCTTGACGATCTTCTTCATCTCCGCTTCGATCCTTGTAAGGATCTCAGGAGAGAATGAAACGTCGCTGTCAATGTCGTAATAGAAGCCGTTATCAACAGAGGGGCCAATGGTCAGCTTTGCATCGGGGAAAAGGCGCTTAACTGCTTGAGCAAGAATGTGAGAGGCAGTATGCCAGAACACTTCTTTGCCTTCCTTGCTTTCAAATGTGACTGGAGTAACCTCGCAGTCGCCGATCTCGGTAGAAAGACCGATCACGGTATCTCCGCATTTTGCCGCGAGAACTTCACGGCTCATAAGTTCTTTTTCCTTTAAAAATTCGTAAGCAGTTTTCATAAAAACCTCCAAAAAATAAGATAACACCCCGAACAATAATCTGTTCGGGGTGTGGAAATATCAAAATTACCGCACGGTTCCACCCAATACTTTAACTCATTTGTGTTCGGTTGTGTCACGGCGGTGGTACCTTATATACGTCTCCGACGCAGTTTTCAGCTACCCTGCGCTCTCTGTACGGTGCATTTATACAAGACTTGTCCGTCGAGGTATTACTACAAGCCAATTTTAACATTAAAACTTATTTTTGTCAAGCATTATTTTAAAAGCTTTCTTTATTATTTATATTGACAAAATATATAAATTTTGCTATAATTGTTGAGTTAGAAATTCCTGTTTGGAGGTTTCACTATGAAGTGGACAGGCTTAAATGAGCTTCGCGAAAAGTACCTTTCCTTCTTTGAAAGCAAGGGCCACCTTCGCCACAAGAGTTTTCCTCTTGTACCGATAAATGATAAATCAATACTTCTCATTAATGCAGGCATGACACCTCTTAAGAAGTATTTTACCGGCGAGCTTGAGCCGCCGAGACACCGCATGACAACTTGTCAGAAGTGTATTCGTACGCCCGATATTGACAGAGTTGGAATTACCGCGCGTCACGGAACTTTCTTCGAGATGCTCGGAAACTTCTCGTTTGGCGACTATTTCAAGAGAGAGGCTATTTCTTGGGCTTGGGAATTCATAACTGAAGTTCTCGAGCTTCCGAAGGACCGTCTTTGGGTAACGATTTACCTTGATGATGACGAAGCCTACGATATTTGGGCAAACGAGATAGGAGTTGATCCTGCTCACATCGTTCGTCTTGGCAAGGAAGATAACTTCTGGGAGCACGGCTCTGGTCCTTGCGGCCCTTGTTCGGAGATTCACTTCGACCGCGGTCCCGAATACGGATGCGGATCCCCCGACTGCAAGCCGGGCTGCGACTGCGACCGCTTTATGGAGTTCTGGAACCTCGTTTTCACTCAGTTCGATAACGACGGTAACAATAACTATACCAGACTTGCTAAGCCGAACATCGACACGGGCATGGGACTCGAGCGTCTTGCTTGGCTTATGCAGGGCGTAAACAATCTCTTTGAGGTTGATACCGTTCGCAACATTATGAAGGCAATCGAGGACGTTGCTAACGTAAAATATGGCGATAACGAGAAGAACGACATTTCGCTCCGAGTAATAACCGACCATATCCGTTCCTCCAGCTTCCTCATTTGCGACGGAGTTGTTCCGTCTAACGAGGGCAGGGGATACGTTCTTCGCCGACTTCTTCGCCGTGCAGCACGACATGGCAGAATGCTTGGAATACCCGGCACATTCCTTTCTGACATTTGCGAAATTGTTGCAAGAGAAAACTATTCTGAATATCCCGAGCTTACCGAAAAGCTTGCATATATCAAGAAGGTTATCTCTATGGAGGAAGAAAGATTTGCAGCAACAATTGATGCCGGTCTTTCGATTCTTTCAAATATCATTAGAAAAGCTACCGCTGACGGTCTTTCTAACCTTACGGGCGAGGATGTTTTCCGCCTTTATGACACCTACGGTTTCCCGTTCGACCTAACCAAGGAAATTGCTCAAGAGCAGGATCTCGAAATAGATGAGGAAGAATTCAAGAACCTCATGAAGCTTCAGAAGGAACGCGCGAGAGCTGCGCGAGCTAATATTTCGGGATGGAGCGATGCTTCGAAGAACCTCATTTCCGAATTTCCCGAAACAGAGTTCTGCGGCTATACCGAGGATAGCTGCGAGGCAAAGATCCTTGCAATTATATGTGATGATACTCTCGTTGACGAAATTACCGAGGGCGACTTCACGCTTATTACCGATAAAACGGTATTTTACGGAGAGGGCGGCGGTCAGGTAGGCGATGTCGGTTTCATCTGTGACAACGACACAATGATAACCGTTTCCGACACGAAAAAGGTAGACGGTGTATATCTCCACATTTGTACGCTTGCAAGCGGAGATGTTAAGGTCGGCGATGTTGTTACGCTCGAATTTAACAAGGCGCGCAGAGAAGCCATTAAGAGAAATCACTCTGCTTGCCATCTGCTCCAAGCTGCGCTTCGTCAAGTGCTCGGCAATCATGTAGAGCAGGCAGGTTCCTATGTTGACGATACAAGAGTTCGTTTTGACTTCTCTCATTTTGCTGCATTGACAGAAAGTGAGATAAAAGAGGTCGAGATGCTCGTAAACTCCCACATACTGATAGCGGAAGATATCTGCACGGTTGAGACCGATATAGAGACAGCCAGAAAGAACGGTGCTATGGCACTCTTCGGTGAGAAGTATGGCGAAACCGTTCGTATGGTAAAAATGGGCAACTTCTCCACCGAGCTTTGCGGCGGTACGCATATGGACAATACCGGAAAGCTTGGCCTGTTTAAGATTATTTCCGAAAGCTCTGTTGCCGCAGGCGTCCGCAGAATTGAAGCAACGACAGGCTATGGAGTTCTTGCGCTTCTTGGCGAAAGGGATTGTCTCATTGCCGATACCGCAAGAGAGCTTAAAGTCGGTAATCCGCTTGATATTCCTAAAAAGGTAACACAGCTCCAGAATGAACTAAAGGGCGCAAAGAGCGAGATCGAATCGCTTAACAGTAAGCTCGCAGCAGGTCAGACCGATGCTATCAAGGCAGGCATGAAGACTGTGAACGGCATTAATCTTATCGTATATACGCTTAAGGATGCTGCTTCCGATATGCCCAGAAGCATTTGCGACGAGCTTAAGGCAAGCGATGATAACGTGGTTGCTGTTATCGCACTTGTTAACGGCGACAAGCTCACATTTAGTGCTTGCTGCGGTAAAAATGCCGTTTCCAGAGGCGCGCATGCGGGAATGATACTAAAGCAGGTAAGTGCCATTTGTAACGGTGGCGGCGGAGGCCGTCCCGACAGCGCTTCGTCAGGCGGTAAGGATCTATCCAAGCTTGATGATGCCCTCAACGCAGTTGAAGGAATTCTACTTTCTCAGCTTAAATAATTCTTAGCAAGAACACCGCATTTGCGGTGTTCTTCTTTTTTAGGCAACAAATTAATATCAAATTCGACATAATATATTAACTTTTTATTGACAAGGACACTACTATGTAGTACAATATACTAGTAATTTGTTTTTATAATTATTGTGAAGGGAGAATCGTATGTCTTTTGATAAGTCACAGCTTATGCGAGGCACGCTTGAAGGCTGTATTCTAAAAATTATAAGCGAAAATACTACTTACGGCTACGAAATTCTTCTTTCGCTCAAAATGCAAGGCTTTTCTGATATTTCCGAGGGAACGATATACCCGCTGCTTCTCCGCCTTGAAAAGCAGGGAAGCGTTGAGTCAAAGCTTCTGCCGTCTCCGCTCGGCCCGAAGAGAAAATATTACTCTGTAACCGATGAAGGTCTTAAGCATCTTGATTCTTTTATAAAATCATGGAACCAAATTTCAACTTCAGTTGCCGATATTTTAGGCAATGACAAGGAGGACAATAATGGATAAGGAAAGAAAAAAATCCGCAAGAACCTTGTCAAAAGAAAACAAGCGTATAATCATGAAAATTGAGCGCTACCTCGAGGTTCGCTACATTAACGAGATAGCCGGTGAGGAGATCCTGTACGACATCGTCGGAATGGCTCGCGAATGTGAGGAGCGCGGAGATTCCTTTGCCGAAATGATTGGATCTAATCACGAGACATTCTGTCAGGAGCTAATTAAGAACTCTCCAAGACAACACCCTATTGAAAGAATTTTGAATATGCTCCATTGGATTTTGCTGTATGCAACATTCCTTCTTCCGGGTTTGTTTGTTATCGAGTTGTTACTTTCTAAGTATTCTCCGGGAACTGCGGCCAATTTGATATATACAGTTAATTTGTCCCATATTCTTAAGTATTATATCATGATGCTCGTTCTTGTTATTGGATGGTTCTTTGTCCGTATGTATTCCTATAAACCGACGAGGTACGTCTTTGGCAGCTATTTCGCAGTGTTCATGCTTTTCTTCCTGTTCTCTAACGCACTTCCTAAGTTTATAATTAAAGATCCGATAATCGATTTCAATATTGCTATCTGGCTTATTACATTTGGCATACTTCTTCTTATCTGCTATTTGCTTCGCAGAGTAATCGCAATAACTATCGCTTATAAAAGAAATAAATCAATAAAATAAGAGGTAACTAATATGGAACAGAGAAAACGACGCCGCGGTGACAGAAAAGACGGATATCTTGTCAGAGATATTGATTCTTTGCACGCACTTGCGCCGTATATGCTCCCCAATAGAGCTGATAACGAAGCGTTTCTAACCGATACTCTGGATATGACTAACGTGATTAGATATATCGAAAACAAGAATTCCGATAATCCCGAGTTTAAATATACTTTTTTCCATTTTCTCGTTGCGGCAATTGCTAAGACAATCGTTCTTCGCCCGAAAATGAATAGATTTTATTCCGGCCATCGTCTCTATGATAGGAAGGATCTTCTTTTCTCATTCGTAGTCAAGAAGCAATTTTCCGATAATGCTGAAGAAGTGCTGGCTACGATTAAAATAGATCCTGATAGCGACGTACCACCAATCGAGCAAGTATATGAAAAGGTCAAGAAGATAGTTTTCAGTGTCAGAAAGGAAAATAAATCTGATTCTACAACTGAAAAAATGGATATACTTCTTAAGATTCCGCGTCCGATCCTTCGTCTTGCTATCAGATTTCTGCGCTGGTTGGAATATCACGGTAAATATCCGAAGGCCCTCATGTGCGACGATCCGTATTATTCTACCGTTTTCCTCTCCAATCTTGGAAGCATTAAAATGAACGCTGACTATCATCACCTTGCGAACTGGGGCACGAACTCGATATTTGCAATAATCGGCGAAATGAAGCCAATGCCATTTTATGGAGAAGACGGCAGTGTTTCCGTCAGAAAAGGTCTTACACTAAGCATGACAATTGACGAAAGAATTGCTGACGGCTTCTATTTTGCAAATAGCATCAAAATTCTTCGCAAACTAATAGAAACCCCTGAACTGATAGATGAACCGATAAATAAACCGGTAGAATAAGGAGTCAACATGATTAATACAAACGCGCCGTGGCTTAATAACTATGGAGATGTCCCGCACACTCTCAATTATAAGCAGGGAAGCATGTGGGATGCTGTTTTAGATGTTGTTAAACAATACCCTAATTACGAGTCATTTGTGTTTATGGGCAAAAAAACCAAATACAAGGATTTCGCCAAGCAAGTAGATGACTGCGCTAAAGCTCTCAAGGCTCTTAATGTTAAGGAAGGTGACAGAGTTACTATTTGTCTTCCTAACTGCCCGCAGGGAATTATTATGTTCTATGCGGTAAATGTAATTGGAGCAATCGCAAACATGATCCACCCCCTTTCAGCGGAGAAGGAAATTGCCTTCTATCTGAATGATTCAAAGAGCGTTTTAGCTATAACCCTCGATCAATTCTATCCGAAATTTGAGGCAATAAGAGATCAGGTGTCTATTGATAATCTTATCATCGCTGATGTTAAAGATGCATTATCACCAATAATGAAGGTTGGTTATGCACTAACAGCCGGACGAAAGATTAAAAAGATCCCGGATGATGCGCCTATTATTAGGTGGAATGATTTTATTAAGCAGGGTAAGAGATTCGAAGGCAAGTATAAGGTTAAAAAGACCGCTAACGATCCTGCGGTAATCCTATATAGCGGCGGAACAACAGGCGTAACAAAAGGGATCCTCCTTTCAAACCTTAATTTTAATGCCCTCGCCGCTCAAATTATCGCTACTAACCCTGTATTTTGTCCCGGCGATACGATGCTTGCTGCAATGCCGATATTCCACGGCTTCGGCCTTGGCGTTAGCATCCATTCCATGCTTGCAAACGGAGGAAAATGCATTCTTGTTCCGAGATTTACCCCCGCAAGCTACGCTAAACTGATTATCGAGCACCGTTGTAACTTCATGGCAGGTGTTCCGACGCTATATGAGGCGCTCCTTCGTCAATCTGTAATGAAAGACGCCGATCTATCCTGTCTGAAGGGAGTATATAGTGGCGGCGACTCGCTTTCTATTGAATTAAAAAAGAAGCTTGATGCATTCCTTGCCGAACATAAAGCAACCGTTAAGGTAAGAGAAGGCTACGGTACAACAGAGTGCGTAACTGCAAGCTGTCTTACGCCGCTTCACCTTGCAAAAGAGGGAAGTATCGGTCAGCCATTCCCCGATACATTTTACAAGATTGTCAAGCCCGGCACACAGGAAGAGCTGCCTTATGGCGAGGACGGTGAGATTTGTATCTCAGGCCCTACGACAATGATGGAATACATAGGCCACCCCGAAGAAACGGCGCAAACGCTTCAAACTCATGCAGATGGCAGAAAATGGGTACACACCGGCGACTTAGGCTATATGGATGAGGACGGTTTTATATACTTTAAGCAGCGAATCAAACGAATGATCGTAACAAGCGGCTATAACGTTTATCCATCTCAGCTTGAAAACATTCTCGATGCACACGAGCTAGTTCAAATGAGCTGTATTATAGGCGTTGCAGATCCAATTAAGGTTCAAAAAATAAAAGCTTTTGTTATGCTGAAGCCGGGCGTTGTTGCTTCAGAAGAAACAAAGACAATACTGCTTCAATATTGTAAGAAAAACATTGCAAAATATGCACTTCCTTATGATATCGAGTTCCGCGATCAGCTTCCTAAAACGCTTGTAGGCAAGGTAGCATATCGAGTTCTTGAGGAAGAAGAAATAGCAAAAAAAGAGAACACAGACAACAGGGAAGAGCCGAATAATAAGGTCAATGCTTAATAGAGGAAATCAAATGTATTCTCAAATTCTTGAAAAGATAATATCTATAATGTCTGATCAGCTCTGTCTTGATACTGCGAAAATTAATGAGAATTCACGAATCAAGTCTGATCTCGATATTAATTCGCTTGAACTCTTAAACGTGATAATTGTTATTGAGGAAGAGTTCGAAATCTTGGTTGAAGAACAACGCCTCGAAAAAATCAAAACAGTTGGTGACATCGCCAGGTATGTCGTTGAACGAACTAATTGAAGAGATTAAAAACTCCGCATACTTTTTGCGGAGTTTTTTTAATTTAACAATAGAGTAGTGGAAAATCTCATCTTTAAAACTATTTATGTAATTGTACTAAATTAAGATTTAACTTAATGTAGGGAATTGAAAATAGCGCTAATTAGCGTTCGTTTCTGCAAATTGACCGATGCTTGTTTGTATTTGTTATTTGTGATGTTATATTTGTTCACCTAAATCTAACGTCATTTATGTTTCTTTGATAAGCATCGCTCTCCGGTCTTCTTTGATTCGCTTTGCCTAAAAAAATAAACGTTCCGAGCAAATGTTTTACAACGGAACGTTTATACATTTATTTTTACAATTGTTTTCTTAACATTATTTGTGATCTATTCTCTTAACAGCTTCCTCACGGAATAACAACGAGATACACCATATTGCAGCGAGTCCTACGAGCGCATAGATTATTCGGCTCAAAATTGCTGTCTGACCACCAAAAAGCCACGCAACAACGTCAAATCGAAAAATACCGATGCTACCCCAGTTTAATCCGCCAATAATGGCAAGAACAAGTGCTATTTTATCTAACATAACCTTTAGCTCCTTAATTTTTTATTGGGCAGTATTATATTTCCCCGATTGTTCAAGTTTATTCAAAAAACATAATTGTACTAAATTTCGAGCGTATTCTCTTAATACAATAAAAACGCGAACAAGTGTTTTGTTCGCGTTTTTTATGAGTTCAGATGTAATTGTTTGAGTTTTAAGGTGTTACCACAGCGGTATTGTCTTTAATCTTTACAACAGCATCTGTGCCATCAACCTTGACGAGGCACTGCTGGATATCAGACGGCGTTACAACTCTGTGCTGGCCATTCTCAATCGGAGCATCATTAATGGCAAGTGTACTGTTAGAGGTCTTAACGTTATAAGAAACAAATTCAGCTGCATAGTTTGAAACATCAATATTAAGGTTTCCGCCTACAATATTCGCATTCAAGGTAGCCGCTTTAGAGTTAGCAACATTTATATCGCCCGCGCTGACATTGATATTAATGACAGATGTTGTTACTACCTGGTCAAAGGTAGCACTTCCTTCGCTGACTGTTACATTATAATCAACAGTATCATTCCAGATTTTTTGGAGAGATACGTTGCCGTTATTTAGCGTTAGATTAAGGGTTTTCAAGCTTGAGGAATCGGACAAATAGATCGTTACGCTTCTCTTGTGCCCTTTCATGGGCTTATCAGCGAAGAAATAACGAAGCCCCTTGAATCTAAGTCCGCCACCGCTCATGTCGACAAATGATGACAAACCGCTGATTGTTCCGTCTATTGAAACAGAACCGCCGGAAAGCTTGGTAGAATAATCGTATGAATCAAAATTCTTGAGCTCAACATAACTGCTCTTTGCTGATCCGATTATTGTTACGTCGACATCAGAAAAGTTCAGCGAGAGCTTTGAAAGTGTCTGATCGGAGAGATTGTATACATATACCATATCTCCTTTTTTGTTTCGCTTTTGCTCGTATATGGATATTCCCTGGGCATCAGCCATGGTGTCAGCAATGTAGCAAGTGAACCATCCACTAAAAAGCAGCACTGCAGCGAGTGCAAGGAAAATCAATGATGTAGGTTTCATAATCCAATACACTCCTTCTTCAGATGTATATACAACTCTCTGTATTTGCGAATAACGTAGCGAACAAATTTAAGGAGCCATTTTGCAACGATCGGCATAAATCTAACCGCGAAGTTATAAACGAGAATACCTATCGCGAGTGCAAACGCGCCGATCATGATTGAAACGCCGCATTCATACAGACCAATCGGAACGCTGGAAATCATTTGTGAAACGCCAAAAATCAGCCCGAAAACCGAAACAAGAGTTCCGGCGGCAGTTACAAATATCAGCGCTCCAATCGACATGAGGACCACGATTGCAAGCGCGAAAAACATTAATCCAAAGCAAAATGCAGTTCCAGCAAGGATTGCAAGCGTAATCGGAAGAGTTGCTGCAAAAATGATCCAGAACTTGCGTCTGTTTTTCTCAATTATCTCAGAGTCGATAGGCGCAGAAGTAATCGATGTGTCATCACCCTCAACAGGAACTATATGACCTCTCTTGGTGCCGTGGACTTCGCCAGCATCCTCGCCAATAGATTCGTCGGCTTGAGGTTCATGATCTTCGGCACCTTCAAAGACGACAACATCGTCGTCAACACCAAAATCGGCCTCTACCGATGAATTCTCTATCGAAGAATCAGCTTCAATTTCGTCCTCGTCGCGGTTTATAATTACAGGCTCCGCTGCCGCTGCCGCTGCAGCATCCTTAGATTCAAGCTCTTCCTTGGCGTCACTAATAGCCTTTTCAGTCATGCGTTTGATTCGCGCAGCAACCTTATCAAGATCGCCGAGTTTTTCAATTTCCGCCTCGATCTCGGCATCGCTTTTACCTTTGAAATAACCGTCAAATTGAGCGAGATGCCGTTCAATATATTCGCGGCTCAAGCCTACGTTTAAGAGTCGCTCGGTTAATTCGGCATAAAATGTCTGCTTGTCCATTAACTGTTCCTTTCGAAGTACTATAATAAAATAATAATTTCACTGTTGAAAAAAGTCAAATCTTAGAGTATAATATTGACTATACATTATATTATAACAGAGATTGCGAGAAATTTCAATATGAGAATGAGAAAAAAGAAGCACGGAGCGGAAAGAATTTCCGCTTGTAGCGAATATTTTATCCCAGAAGGCACCGTAATTACGGAATTTCCTATCGAACTCGAGATTGGTTGCGGCAAGGGAGCCTTTATATCGGGATTATCAGGCAGATTCCCCGAAAAAAATTTTATTGCAATGGAGAGGGCATCCGACGTAATTTTGCTTGCAGCAGAAAGAATCAAGTCCGAAAACAGAACTAACGTAAAATTTATAATAGGAGATGCACGAAATCTAAGGGAGCACTTCCCTGCTTCAAGTGTGTCAAGACTATATCTGAACTTTTCCGATCCTTGGCCTAAAAAAGGCTATGCAAAACGCCGCCTTACTCACAGGGGCTTCCTTGAATTATTTAAGGAAATACTCGTTCCCAACGGAGAAATTGTGTTTAAGACAGATAATATAGGTCTATTTGAGTTTTCGCTCGAGGAATTCACCGCCGCCGGCTTTAAGCTTCGTGAGCTGACCTATGACCTGCACAACAGCGAATACAACGAGGACAATATCGTCACAGAATATGAAAAGAACTTCTCGGATAAAGGATTCAAAATCAATCGGGTTGTTGCTTACCTTTGAACTTATTGAAAATATATTCACCGAGCTTTGCTCCGACAATTCCAAAAACAGTGCCGAGAATTATTCCTGCCAGAACATCGGTAGGATAGTGAACGTAGAGATAAAGACGGGAAAAAGCAATAATTGCCGCTAAAATGGTAATTCCTATTGCGATAGGCTTCTTTCTGCCCTTAAGAAGCATAAGAAGCACTACAGCGGTTTCAAAAGCAATCAGCGTATGTCCCGACGGGAAAGAATAATCTGAAAGGCGTTCAACAAGCATTTCGACGGGCTTTATATCATACGGACGAATTCTTGCAAATACGTTCTTCAAAATTAAATTTCCAATTACGCCTCCGCAAATAAATGCGATTCCCATTGATAAACCGATCTTTCTTGTTTTTGTCAACATCAACAGCACAACCGCCGCAATAATCGGCACTAGGCCGTGATCTGCAAGCTTGGTAATAATTGGAAGAACTGTATCCAAAAATTCACATTTTATATTCTCTTGTATGAAATCAAGGATTTGAAAATCAATTTTCGTGATAGGATCCATACATACCTCAAATAATTATTCTTCTCAAAAATTATATCATTAAATGTAAAATGTTGTCAAGTCATAGACCAAAATCCAACTGTTTACATTTTATTAACAAACTAAAGCGAAAAATATGAGATAATATTCAGGTATATATTTCCTTGGAGGAACTTATGGTTAAAGTTGCACTTTTAGGTTTCGGAACAGTCGGATCAGGCGTTGCCGAAGTCCTTACATCAAACGGTGAGCTTATCAAAAGCAAAACAGCTATTGATTTTGAAATAAAATATATTCTCGACTTGAGAGAATTTCCCGACCACCCACTCGGCGATAGAGTTGTTCACGATTATAATGTCATTTTGAACGATCCCGAGGTATCAATCGTAGTCGAAATGATGGGCGGCGTTCATCCTGCTTATGACTTCTCGATTGCAGCAATAAAGGCCGGCAAGAATGTCGTAACATCAAATAAAGCTGTCGTTGCCGCATACGGCCCCGAGCTTCTTGAGGAAGCTTCAAAGAGAGGTCTGCGATATATGTTTGAGGCGAGCGTTGGCGGTGGAATTCCGATCATTCGCCCGATGACCGATCTTTGTGCAGAGGACGAAATTACTGAAATCGTCGGCATTCTGAACGGTACAACAAACTATATTCTTACCGCAATGAAGGAACAAGGTAACTCCTTCGAAGAGGCGCTTGCCGCCGCTCAATGGATGGGTTATGCTGAAGCTGATCCGTCAGCTGACGTTGACGGCTTTGACAGCTGTCGCAAGATCTGTATTCTCGCAGCCGTTGCTTTTGGAAATCTTGTCTCCTACGAAGAAGTCGAAACAATCGGAATCAGACATATTACCGCAGATGATATTTCAAAGGCAGAAGATAAGGGTGCTGCCATTAAGCTAATAGCGAGAGCGGTCAAAACAGATGACGGTAAAGTTCATATATCTGTTAAGCCCTATGCAGTCAGAAGAAACAATCCGCTTTATGCGATCTCTGACGTATTTAACGGCATACTCGTTAGGGGAAAAATCTCGGGAGATCTTATGTTCTACGGCAAGGGCGCAGGCAAGCTTCCTACCGCCGGAGCCGTTGTTTCTGACATAATAGATATCGCTTCGCGCGGCGAAAATCAGCCGCCACAGGTTATCTGGACGACGAAAAACGATATGCTCGCCGCTTCCCTTCCCGACTCGCTTCGAGAATCGACCTTTGCCGATCTTGGATACCCCGTTGTTTAACTAAAATACTCGTCGGTTGACGCCTTAATTTTCTTATTAAGAGCAACAACACAAGCGATATTGACAATCGCCATTAGAGATATAGTAAGATCCGATATCTCCCAAACCAGATACGGAGAAAAAACAGAACCAATAATTCCCGCAAAGCTGTATACTATCAGGTACAGTATGCGGGATTTTTTCTTTCCGCCAAGATAATCTATGGCAGAGACTCCGTAATATGACCAGCAAACGACTGACGCAAGCGCATATATAAAGGATGAAATTCCAATAAATTGACCAATCCAATTTCCATAATAGCCGTAGGCATCGATAGCATTCTTTATCCCATTGCCATCTAATGCAACGTTCGGCGTCAAAAGAATAACAATAGCTGTTAATGTGCAAAGTAAAATAGTGTCAACGAATACCTCGAAAATTCCCCACACCCCCTGCTCTGCCGGATGGCAATCCGTCTTATGTGCATACGATGCTGTTCCGCAACCGGCTTCGTTTGACAGTATTCCTCGAGAGGCGCCAAGACGAACAGCTTTTGAAAATATGAAGCCTAATGCCCCACCCGAAAAAGATTTGAAATCAAAAGCTTCAGTGATAATTTGATGCAAGACTGATGGAATCATATTTGATTTTGATATTATAACGCAGAGCGAGACAATAACGTATCCAATTGAAAGAATAGGAATAACAATAGATGATGCGCGCTCGATTCTTCTTCTGCCTCCACAAATCATAATCAAGGTAATAACAGAAAATACGATTCCCGTTAATATGTTTGGTATCCTAAAGCAAATTCGCATGCTTTCTGCCGCCGCCGAGCTTTGCACGGTGTTTCCGACGCCAATTGACGTTATTAGTATCAATATAGAGAACACAAAAGCCAGCCACGGTCTATTTAACCCCAAGCGCATATAAAGTGCCGCGCCGCCCTCTCCAAGGTGATTATATCGCATAGCGATGACAACCTCTGCATATTTTATTATCATTGCAGCCAGCGCAAAAATCCACATCCAGAATATTGCGCCTGCCCCTCCTGTGCCAATCGCAGCGGCAACTCCCGCGATATTTCCAACTCCGAGAGTTCCGGATAGAGCAAGGCATGCCGATTTAAATGATGATGAGTGACCGTTACCAAAAATCGCGCCTAACAATTTTCCGGGCTTATTGAACGGCTTAAATCTCAATTTGACAAGAAAGAACAAGCATGAAAATAGTAGTATAATTGTTAAGAGCGGACCAAAAATCATGGAATTTATAAACGAGAGCATTTTTCCTCCGATTTTATAAAAAAGACTTGCTTTTTAATCAGTTTTGTGTTAATATAACACTGTTATAAGCATATTTCGCTTTGATAAGCAATATGCCGGTGTGATGGAATTGGCAGACGTGCCGGACTCAAAATCCGGTGGTAGCGATACCGTGCGGGTTCGACCCCCGCCACCGGCACCAAAAGGCACTTGATTTTCAAGTGCCTTTTTAATATGTGTTTTCACGAATATAATGTTTTCCTTTTGGAATAATAACGCAAAAGGAGTTGATAATATGATTGAATCCGATACTATAAAGCTTCTGCGAGAATGTGACGCAGGAATTAAAATGGGCGTAAAATCTATTGATGACGTGCTTGACAGAGTTTACAGCAAGACGTTTAAAGAGCTGCTTATGCGTTGCAAGGACGAGCACAAGAAGCTTGACCGCGAGCTTCAGGAGTTGCTTGACAGCTACGGTGACGAGGGCAAGAATCCGAGCATTATCGCTGAAGGCATGTCAAAAATGAAAACCGGTATAATGCTCACAATGAAGGACACTGACGAAACAATAGCCGATCTTATGACAGACGGCTGTAATATGGGTGTAAAATCACTGTCAAAGTATCTCAACAAGTATGCCGCCGCTGACGAAAAATCAAAGGATATCTGTAAGCGTTTGATTAAACTTGAAGATAAGCTTGCAATCGATATCAGATTATTTCTATAAAAAGAGCTGCCTCTTGGCAGCTCTTTTTACTTAAACATATCAAGGGCAGATAATTCCTTAGCGAGCGCTTCGCCCCAAATTCGACAGCCCTCGTCATTAGGATGATCACCGTATACGGTCATATACGGCTCATCGTCGCTACGCTTGAGAATATCGGCGACATCAAAAAGCAAATCAACTTTATTAACGAGTTCCGCTCTGATGTACGCATTAACCTCATTCCATTTAGCGATCTTCTCGCCTTCATAATCAAACGGCGGGACCGTTTGAAGAACGACCTTACATCCGGAAGAAACAAGCTCATCTACGATCTTATTAAGATTTGCTTTAATCTCATCGGCGGTAAATCCTCTTCCGAGATCATTTACACCGAGGCAAAGAATAACGATATCGTTTTGTTTTGCCTTAAAGAGCCATATGCCGTCTGTTGCGGCGTCATTAGCTCTTGCATAACCGAGCCCAATATTCCAGAAGGAATAGTCATCTCCAAGCCTATCAGCTACAATTGCAGCCCAGTGATTATAGGAATTGAATGTTGAGCCAATTCCCTGCGTAATTGAGTCGCCGAGGAAACAAACACGCTTCTTTACGTCACGGTTACAACCTATCATCGAAAGATATGGGTGGTCCCTGGACGGCCCCCATTCGCCGTTTTTTAAAACGAAGGAAGGAATTATGCTCTCATCGTGCTTCGGAATTCGCTTGCCCGAATAGGATAGCTCAAAACACAGATATTCGCCTTCCTCAAAGTCAAGGTAAACGGAATCGGTTGTAAACACTTCTCCCGATTTAACAGTTTTGCCCGATTGACCGTTAAAGGTAACTTCAAGCATCTCATCAGGCTCGTTAAAGCCATTTGCGTCGCAGAAATCGGTTATTCCAACTGCCGCGGAGTGAATTCTCCACTCATCCAAAACGAGGTTTGCGTAGCTAACAGAGCCGTCCTCGAAGGTGCTGTCGATTATATTAGAGATTAGAAACGAATACTCATATTCCCCGGGAGCAAAGATCTTATAGAAGATTCTGCATTTAGAAATCTCGTTTTCAGAAGCCTGATAGAAGCACTGGTTTCCGCTTCCGGCAAGTGTGTTTGATTTAAAAATATTAAAATAATTCACAGTTACTTATCTGCCGCCTTTTCTATATTGGGTTTGTTAGCATCTCGCATAAAGAATTCGCCGATCTTTTTCATCCAAGATGAGAAATTATTAAATATTTTCTGAATAATTGAGTCAATAGGATAAGCCAAAAGTATAAGCGCTGTTAATACCAAGACCGCACCAAAGGAAAGCGGATGCAGATCAAACATACCCGGCAAAATCAGCGCAGCGGCAAAATACAATACTCCGCAGCCGATAACAAGTATCTTATGGATTAGATTCAAAGGTTTAGCAACACGGATCAGCATGAGATAAGCAACAAAGGAGTAAAGGAAAATTGCAACGGTAGAGGACTGCTGAATATTTAACGTGTCGTGGAAGGCGTAAGCAAAGAGCATCGACCATCCGACGATAATTGCAGCAGACAACGCCGCAGGAAATGCCTTGAACAATACATTGCGAAGGAATTTTCCACTGACCTTATCGTGGTTTGCTTCAAGAGCAAGGAAGAAGGAAGGAATTCCAATAAAGAAGTAGGAAACAAGCGAGATCTGCGCAGGTGTCAATGGATATTCTCGTGCAAGTGCAATTGTAAAGATCGAAAGAATGAATGAGAAGATGTTTTTAACAAGATAGAGAGATGCCGACCTCTGAATATTGTTAATTACTCGCCTTCCCTCGTCGACGACAGATGGCATGCTAGCAAAATTTGAATCAAGGAGAACGAGGTCTGATACGCAAGCCGCAGCTTCGCTTCCTGATGCCATAGCGATACTGCAATCGGCATCCTTGAGAGCAAGCACGTCGTTTACGCCGTCGCCAGTCATGGCAACTGTGTGTCCGGCTTTCTTAAGAGCACGAACAAACAAACGCTTTTGTTCGGGTGTAACTCGTCCGAACACGTTATATTCAAGTATCGCCTGGGAAACCTTCTCTTTTGTATCAAGCAGAGATGCATCAACGTACTTGTTTGCGCCTTCAATGCCTGCTTCTTCAGCCGCTTTTGCAACAGTGAGGGGATTATCACCGGATATTACCTTGATTTGAACACCCTGTTCAGCAAAGTAAGAGAATGTTTCCTTCGCCTCTGGACGAATTCTGTTTACGAGCGTGACGAGCGCAATCGGAATAATTACTCCGCCAAGTATACCGTCATTAAATATATCATCACGGGAATTTTCCGTGTATTTATATTCAGCAAAAAGAAGCACTCTTTCTCCAACAGAAGAGTGTTCGTTAATAACGCTTCTGAAACGCGAAATATCGTTCTTTAGTATGAATTCCGGTGCGCCAATAATGTAACCTTCACCGCCCCCAAAGCTTACGGCACTGTACTTTGTGGCGGACGAGAAGCCCTTTATTGCACTCGCTTGGCGGAAGGAGCCGTTATCGTCAAAATACTCCTTCAAGGCAGTCATTGTGATGTTATCGTTATCCATATTAAGGACGAAATCACGGACAAGCCTTTCGGCATATTTCAGATCTTCAGGGGTATCACCTTCGAGCGGTACAACGCCGGAAACGTGCATTTCAGGCTCAGTTATAGTGCCGGTTTTGTCAACACAAATCACATCAACTCTTGCAAGCGTCTCAATACACTTCATATCGTGTACAAGTGTCTTGCGCTTAGCAAGACGTATAACACCAAGTGCGAGAGCGATGGAAGTAAGAAGATACAAGCCCTCGGG
>JAZNXR010000053.1:0-9343 GCA_045593985.1 Eubacteriales bacterium | reverse complement strand
AGGGAGGTGGCATTTGCAAAGCAAATGACGGAGGGATTGTATATAAGCTTTTCTAACTTCTTACAATCCCTCAGTCAGCTTCGCTGACAGCTCCCTTTACACAAGGGAGCCATTGGCACAAACTACCGTTAAACTGCGATTTTTTCCTACCGCGCGACTATCGCGTGTTTTTAGGTTACAAGAACAACGCCCTGCGATTTCGCAGGGCGTTTTGTTTATGAGAGGTCGTTGTTAGATACGGAATATACCGTAACATCCTCGCCATCCTTATCGTAATTCTTGAGGATGCCCTCACGCTCAAATCCAATGCGCAATAGAGCTCGGGACAGATACGACCGTTTGCTCGGTAAATAAAGAGCCGCGGTTTTGGCAAAAAGCTTGTTTGAAGCGTACTCACAAGCACCCTCGACAAGCTCGGCAAAATATCCGCAGGAACGGAATTCGGGAAGAATTCCAAGCTCGATTCTGACTCTTTGACCGCCCTTCCCGTCAGGCAATATTGCAACAGCACCGATCACCTCACCGCTTCCCTTTCGGGTAACAGCATAAAACGGCGGCTCGGTTTTCAGATAACTGTAAAGCTCGTCTCCGTTTTCAAACGAAATAAGCGAGCATTCCTTATAAAACGGATCGGCAAATAGCGACGTAATTATATTTGAATCGCTTTTAAGGAAAGACCTTACGGTCAGCCTGCGGGTATGAAAAACATTCCTTACCCTCGGAAGCCTTTTAGGCAGCCTTTCCGCCTTGCCGTCAAGAGCCTTTCGCTCCTTTGAAATTTGGTAATTCACCGATGCAAGCCTGCGCTCCGCACGGTTATAAAACGCCTCACTGATATTTCTCATTCGGTAGCAGGCGGAAAGAAGAAGCTTGGCCTCCTTCGAGCGTGTCAAAGCATTATCGAGAGCATCTGCCTTCCCCTGAAAATCCTTTGCATCGTGAGCGCAAATAATCGCATACGAAACGCCATAAAGAGCTCGGACAAGCTGGTCAAACATCGAAGAAGCACGCTTCCCATCTTCAAGACGTGAGCAGTCCTCGGCAAGCTCGGTTGCCTTTTCAATCAGCTTTTTCATTTTATAATTTCTCTTATAACGTAGCCTGCCATCATAAGCCCGGCACTTGACGGAACAAAGGAAATCGAAGCGGGAATCCGCTCACCTGTTCTGACAGGCTCCTCTGTGCTGAAAAGCACGGGAAGCGAGGTTATTCCCATATTTTTAAGCTCACGCCGCATAACTCTTGCAAGAGGGCAAACGGAGGTCTTTTTAATATCCGTTATCTGAAAATGCGACGGATCAAGCTTGTTTCCCGTTCCCATAGAGGAAATTATCTTCACGCCGTTTTCGGATGCCCATTTGACGATAAGAAGCTTGGAGGAAACCGTATCAATGCAGTCGATTATAAAATCGGGACGATACTTATTCAAAAGCTCATCGCAGTTTGAGGAATCAACGAAAACCTGCTCGGCTATGACATCACATTCGGGATTAATAAGCGAAGCTCGTCTGCCCATAACCTCCGCCTTGCTCTCACCGACAGTCGAAATATCGGCTACAAGCTGACGGTTAATATTCGTTTGTGACACAACGTCACCGTCAACGAATATAACCCTGCCAACCCCCGAGCGAACGATTGCCTCGGAAGCAAAAGAGCCAACACCGCCAATCCCTATTATCATAACAGAGGAGTTTTTAAGCTTCTCTGTCGCATTTAAACCAATAAGACTATTTTGTCTATCCAGCCAATTTTCCGTCATTTTCTCCTCCAAAACGGTTATAGAAATATTATATATCATACTTGAACGTCTGTCAAACCCCAATTTTCGGTGCAAAACTGTCAAGAAACACCGGCTTTTAGCGGAATTTTTACTTCAAAATAAAATAATTTTATAAAATTCATTTTTAGGACTTGCAATTATTAAAAAAGTATGATAGAATAGATAGGCTTGTAAAACAGATACGTCGCCAAAGGTGCAATAGCGCAGGCGATTTTCAGGAGGATATAAAATAATGACCACATTTTTAGGAATAGTTCTCATAGTTGTTGCGGTTTTCTTGATCGTTGCAATTCTTCTTCAGTCGGGTAAGGAAAAGGGTATGTCCGGTGCTATCGGCGGTTCTTCTTCCTCTGATACCTACTACGGCAAGAATAAGGCAAACAGCCGCGATTACATTCTCAACAAACTCACAATAGTTGTTGCTATCATCTTCGCCGTGCTTGTTGTCGTTTCCTTCGTTATTCAGGACGACGGAGCTCACAACCACACGACCGGTAAAGATGACTTCATCAGCGACCTGCAGGGTAACGGCAGCTCGGTCACCACAACGGTAGGCGGCTCGACCTCCGAGGGAGATACCACCGCGAGCGAAACCACAACACCCGAGGTTACCACCGGAGCCGATACTACTACCGGCGGCAATCAGTAATAAACGACATCCGCTATATATTTGCGGCGTCAAGATCTAATATCGAGTTCAGAAGCGCCTCGTTTCCGAGGCGCTTTTATGTTATCTACCCTGGAGGCAAAACATGATCAAGCTTGAAAAAAACGGCGTTTTTCTTATTAACGGAGAAAAATTCGTAAATGAATGTGAAGTAAAGGCAGAGGAAGCAAGAAAAGGCACGATCGCTTATTCGATTCTCACTTCGCATAACACATCCGGAAACGACAAAAACCTTATGATCCGCTTCGACGCAATGGCGTCGCACGATATAACCTACGTTGGAATCATTCAAACGGCAAGAGCAAGCGGACTAACATCCTTCCCGCTGCCCTACGTTCTTACTAACTGCCACAATTCTCTTTGCGCAGTAGGCGGAACGATAAACGAGGACGACCATCTCTTTGGCCTCTCCGCAGCAAAGAAATACGGCGGAATTTACGTTCCGGCGCATCAGTCGGTTATTCACTCGTATATGAGAGAAACAATGAGCGGCTGCGGAAAAATGATCCTCGGCTCCGATAGCCATACTCGTTACGGCGCACTCGGAACGATGGCAATAGGCGAAGGCGGCCCTGAGCTTGTAAAGCAGCTTCTTAAAAAGACCTATGATATTCCGATGCCCGAGGTCGTAGCTATCAACCTCGTCGGCGCGCCCAAGAAGGGCGTCGGCCCTCACGACGTTGCAATCGCACTTATCGGTGCGGTATTCTCAAGCGGCTTTGTCAAAAACAAGGTGCTTGAATTTGTCGGAGAGGGAGTTAAGAATCTTCCGATCGAATTCCGTAACGGCATCGACGTTATGACAACCGAAACGACCTGTCTTTCCTCTATCTGGGTAACCGACGAAAAGACGAAGGAATACTTTGAAAAGCACGGACGCCCCGAGGCGTACAAGGAACTTAAGCCCGCTTCCGTTGCTTATTATGACTCAATGGTAACGATCGACCTTGGCAAGGTCGAGAGCATGATCGCTCTTCCCTTCCATCCCGGAAATGCAGTAACGATAAACGAGCTAAAAGCCGATCCGAAGGGAGTATTTGAGCGCTTTGGACTTAACGAGCTTTGCTCCAAAATCGACGAAAACGGAAATATCCACGTTGAACAGGGCGTTATCGCAGGATGTGCAGGCGGTATCTACGATAACCTTGTAGCGGCTGCCGACATCCTCAAGAATAAGAGCATCGGAAACGGCGAGTTTGCCCTCTCCGCTTATCCCGCATCACAGCCCGTTATGACACAGCTTATGAAGGAAGGAACGGCGTCAACCCTTCTCGGAAGCGGCGTAACGCTCCGCACAGCCTTCTGCGGCCCCTGCTTCGGCGCAGGTGACGTTCCTGCAAACGGATGCCTTTCCATTCGTCATTCAACACGTAACTTCCCGAACCGTGAAGGCTCCAAGCCCGGAAACAACCAGAGCGCATACGTTGCGCTTATGGATGCACGCTCGATTGCCGCAACTGCGGCGAACGGCGGAATTCTGACCGCCGCAACCGAGCTTGATATCGACTACACCGAGCCAAATTACGTCTATGACGATTCAGCATACAGAAGCCGCGTTTATTATGGCTTCGGCAAGGCAGATCCGACAGTCGAGCTTCGCTTCGGCCCGAATATCGCAGACTGGCCGAGCATGCCTGCTCTTGACGATAACATTCTCATGAAGGTCTGCTCCTACATAACCGACGCAGTCACAACGACAGACGAGCTTATCCCCTCGGGCGAGACCTCGTCCTACCGTTCAAATCCCCTTAAGCTCGCAGAATTTGCCCTTTCACGCAAGGATCCCGAATACGTTTCCCGCGCGAAGGCAACCGTAAGCGAAAAGCCGAGCGACAGCGTCATAAAGACAGTAAACGAGCTGACAGGCGAAAAGGAGCTTCCGCAGATCGGAAGCGTCATCTACGCTCGCAAGCCGGGTGACGGCTCTGCCCGCGAACAGGCAGCATCCTGCCAGAGAGTTCTCGGCGGATCGGCAAATATCGCCCTTGAATATGCAACAAAGCGTTACCGTTCGAACCTTATAAACTGGGGTATGCTTCCCTTCCTCTCCGAGACCGAGCCCGATTTTGAGGTCGGCGACTACATTCTCGTTCTCGGTGTAAAGGACGCAATCAAAAACAAGACAGACGTCTTTGATGCATATGTGATCAAGGAAAACGGCGAAAAAATGCCCCTCACCCTCACGGTTTCCGATATGACCGATGACGAAAGACAGATCATCCTCGACGGATGTCTTATAAATTATTACAGAAGCTGAAAGGAAAAAAGATATGAAGATCGGAGTACTTGTGTCGCTCGAGCCGAATAAGGACATAGCGGCTGAAATCAAAAAGGTAAAGGACATGGGACTTTCCTCGTGCCAGATCAAATGCTGGAATATGGAGTGCTACACCGACGAAGCGGCAGAAAAGATCAAAAATGCCTTAAGTGAATACGGCGTAACACTTTCAACCCTCTGGTGCGGCTGGAGAGGAAAAACTGCGTGGAACTTTTACGAAGGACAAAATACCCTCGGCATCGTGCCCACCTATCTGCGCGACGAAAGAGTCGAGGACCTCATTCTCGGATCCGACTTCGGCAAAAAGCTCGGTGTAACCCAAATAGCAACTCACGCAGGCTTCCTGCCTGAAAACCCGATGTCGGAAACCTATAAAGAGATAGTCGAGGTCCTTCGCAAGATCGCAAGCCACTGTCAGGAAAACGGACAGCACTTCCTCTTTGAAACGGGACAGGAAACCCCCGTTACCCTCCGCAGAACGATTGAAGATATAGGGCTGCCCAATCTCGGCATCAACCTCGATCCCGCAAACCTCATTCTTTACGGTAAGGCAAATCCCGTCGATGCTCTCGACACGATCGGACAGTACGTTCGCGATATTCACGCAAAGGACGGCTGCTACCCGACGAACGGTCACGATCTCGGTGAAGAAACACCTCTCGGTCAGGGCAAGGTCAACTTCCCGCGCTTTATTGCACGCCTGAAGGAGCTTGGCTATGACGGCGCAATCACCATCGAGCGTGAGATTGAGGGCGATCAGCAGATTGCCGACATCCTTATGGCTAAGGAAATGCTCGAGGAGCTTATTGCGCTCTGATAAATCGAGGGAACATTTTTGGATATAATTTTCGAGGTGCTTATTGAAATTTATATGGAGCTGATGCTCCTCGTCGTTCCCGAGGAGAAAGCAGCGAAAAAGCGATACGTAGTGCTTGCGTTCATTATAGCTCTTATCGGCATTAGCGCAACGGTTGCGGCTCTGGTTTACGGTATGTACCTCATTATAAACAAAAACGATCTGCTCGGAATAATTCCGCTGACAATAGCGGCAATTCTTTCAATCAGCCAGATCGTTGCGGGAATTGTGATACACGCATCCAAGAAAGGAAAATAAAATGACATACGATAATATAAAAAGAAACATCGCCCTTATGTGTGAGGGCGTTGAGTATGAGGTGTCGGCTTTAGCGAATATTGCATCCTATATCTACGAGAATATGATCGATGTTAGCTGGGTAGGCTTCTATCTTATCCGTGACGGCAAGCTTATCCTCGGCCCGTTCTGCGGCAAGCCCGCTTGCACCGAAATCGAAATCGGACGTGGCGTGTGTGGCAGATCCGCAGAAATCGTCCAGCCGATAGTCGTGCCCGACGTTCATAAGTTTGACGGCTACATTTCCTGCGATGACGAGGTAAACAGCGAGATCGTTTACCCGATATATAAGGGCGGTAAGATCTACGGCGTTCTTGATATCGACAGTAACACAGTAGACCGCTTCCACGGTCAGAATAACGAAGGACTAATCGAGGTCGCTCACGAGGTCAGCAAGATCCTCGAAAAAACAGTCAGATAAAATTTTCTTCGAAAAATATTAAGGAATAAAAATAATCCGTTGCATTTTGCAACGGATTATTTTTTACCGTAACATTGCCCGAAGGGCATATATCATATTACCGTCAGGTAATATTTCATTGGGGTTGCTGTAAGGAATTACCGCAACCACCCTTCGGGAAGGCTTTTTATTTTACTTTATGAATTCCTTCATTTCGTTTATAAGCTGAATTGCTCTCTCTGAGCTATCCGATTCCGCAAAGATACGGAGCAGCGGCTCGGTTCCGGAGAAACGGCAGATTACGAACGAGCCGTCGGTAAAATAAACCTTACAGCCGTCCTCGTATCCGGCACGCTCAATTTCGAAGCCCTTGAAGCTCGGAAGCTTCTTTTCCTCCATAATAAGGCGGTTTATACGCGCCTTATCGGACGGCTCAAAGACGAAGTTGCCCTCCTCCATAACGAGCTTACCGTACTTACTTTCAATATCGTCCCAGATCTCCTTCGGAGTCTTACCGATAGCACATACCATTTCAACGAACAAGGCTGCGGCATAGATCGAATCCTTGCCGAAAATGTGACCTCTGACTGTCAAGCCGCCGGACGATTCGCCGCCGAGAACAGCGTTCTTTTCGTCGAGCTTCGAGGAAATATACTTAAATCCAACAGGAACCTCATAACATTCCTCGCCGAAGGATTTTGCAACCCTATCAAGCATGTGTGTCGTTGCGAGGTTTCGTACAACAGGGCCCTTCCAGCCACGGTATTCATGCAAATAGTAGTAAAGCATTACGAGTATCTGATTTGCAGATATATACGTACCGTTTGAATCTACGATTCCAAGACGGTCGCCGTCACCGTCGACAGCGATTCCGAGATCGTATTTTTCCTTCGTTACTCTACCGATAAGCGAGCCAAGCTGCTTCTGTCCCGGCGCAGGAAGCTTTCCGCCAAAGAACGCATCCTTATTTGAGTCCATAAGGTCGACAGTACATCTTGCAGTATAAAGCACCGCCATCATCGGGAAGGTTGCAGAGCCGTGCATCGGATCAAAAAGGATCCTGACGCCCGAATTCTTGATCTTCTCAACGTCAAGATTTGAGAGAATCGAATCAATAAAGTCGTTAAACGGCGTTTTCAGCATAGTGATCATGCCGTTTTCAAGCGCATCGTCAAAGGAGCAGGACTTAGGCTCGGCAACCTCAATAAGCGCTTCAAGACGCTCGGTACATTCAACCGACGCATCACGTCCCTCTTCCACGATAAGCTTAATGCCGTTATATTCTGCGGGATTATGGCTTGCCGTCACCTCGATGCCGTAGTGAAGCTTTTCGTGCTTGACCGTGAACATCACAAGGGGAGTCGGCGCACTTCTGTTCATAAACCAGACCTTAATACCGTTAGCGGTCAGCACCTCTGCGATCCAACGCGCGGCGTTTTCCGAAAGGAAACGGCGGTCGTAGCCGATCATAACAGGGAGCTCAGTCTTGTTTTCCTCGGCCATGAGATCGCAAACGCCCTGCGCAACACGCTCGACGTTTTCACGGATGAATTCATCCCCGATTATAGCTCTCCATCCGCCCGTACCGAAACGGATATCATCTTTTCTTTTCATTAACATTCTCCTAAAGCATGAGGACACCGATACCTCGGTGTCCTCGGATTTTATTACTTTACGATCTCACCGTAGCACTCACCGAATGCACAAGCTGCGTTTGCTTCGTCAGTATCAATGTGCATAGCAGTAGCAAACTTCGGGCTGACACGGATAACGACGTCACCGAAAATAGTGCTTCTGTCGTTCGAATCGATCTTAACGGAAACGATTTCCTTATCAGCTACTCCTACGGCCTCTGCATCCTCGGGAGTAATATGAATGTGACGCTTTGCGATAATAACACCGCTGTCAAGATCAACCTCGCCGCAAGGGCCAACGAGCTTGCAGCCGGGAGTTCCCGCGAGGTCACCGCTTTCACGAACGGGAGCAGAAATACCGAGGGTACGTGCATCGGTGAAGGAAACCTCAACCTGCGAAGCAGGACGGGCAGGTCCAAGAATAATTACGTTAGGAATAGACTTCTTCGGGCCAACAACGGTGCAGCGCTCCTCACAAGCGTACTGACCGGGCTGGGAGAGGTCCTTTTTCTTCGTAAGAGTTGCGCCCTTTCCGAAAAGAGCTTCAATATGTTCTTCGGTCAGATGAATATGACGAGCCGAAGTTTCAACGAGTACTTTGTTTGCCATTTTATTTTCCTCACTTAAATATTTTTTTACAAAGGTATTATACTATATTAAAGATAAAAAGTAAAGTGTATTTGCGAAAAAATCCGCAAAAACAGGGGGATAAATGGAAAACCAAGAGAAAAACAACGCCAACATGACAGACGGCGCAGTAAGCGAGAGCCGAATTCATTTCTTAACAATAATCGGGCAGATCGAGGGACATTATCTTCTCCCCGACGGACAAAAGGTAACAAAATACGAGCATATGCTTCCTGCCTTGGCAGAAATTGAGGAAAGAAGGGATATTGACGGACTCTTGCTTCTGCTAAACACCGTAGGAGGTGACGTTGAGGCGGGGCTTGCGATATCCGAAATGATAGCAGGCATGAGCAAGCCGACCGTTTCGCTCGTGCTTGGCGGCGGTCATTCTATTGGAATTCCGCTCGCAGTTGCGGCAAAAAAATCGTTTATCGTTCCGTCAGCAACAATGACACTCCATCCCGTCCGAATAAACGGACTCGTGATAGGCGTTCCGCAAAGCTTCGAAAATCTGAACAAAATGCAAGATCGCATAATATCCTTTATCTGCAGAAACTCAAAGGTCAGCGAAGGCGCACTGCGCTCACTTCTCATGAAGACTGACGAAATGGCGACCGATATCGGAACGCTTCTCGACGGCTCGGAGGCAGTCGAAATCGGGCTGATTGATTCTCTCGGCACACTTTCTGACGCAATCACGGCTCTGCGCAGTATGATAAATGGGGCTTGACCTTTTGAGAAAAATAGGCAAGTCGGATCGTAGCCATGTCGTTCTGTGAGCCAAGGAGTTGCAACCTAGAGTTG
>JAZNXR010000052.1:0-6183 GCA_045593985.1 Eubacteriales bacterium | reverse complement strand
CGTGATAACAGAAATTTTCGTCCCTCAGTGCATATTGTTATAAAATATGCGCCCGCTGAACTGTAATCGTATTTTTTTAATCGAGGATGTTTCCTCTTCGGTAGTTCCTTATCCATTTTTTCACCCATTTAATTTTAGCATAAACATCGCAAAATGGCAATAAAAGCAGAGCTTCGGCTCTGCTTTTTAGATTTTATACTATATGAATTTTTCCTTCTGCGTCGGCGTTCTTAAGATCTATGCCGTACTTTTCTGCGCGGCGCTTCTCGAAGAACTTCATAGCGACGTTTTCGAACATTGCATAGGAGAGAAGATCCTCCTCCTGCTCCATATAGAGCTTGCACTTCTCACGGAGTGTATCAAGCTCGGGAGAGAGAAGATCGGCAGGACGGCAGGTGATGACCGGCGCATCGCCGAGAATTTTCTTACTGAATTCGGGATCGATGGGAGCGGGAGTCTTACCGTAGTCACCCATAAGAATTCCCTTGAATTCCTTTGAAACCTGCTTATATCTTTCGCCCATGAGGACGTTAAGAACTGCCTGAGTGCCGACGATCTGCGAGGTCGGAGTTACGAGCGGAACGTATCCTGCATCGGCTCTGACTCTCGGAACCTCCTCAAGAACCTCCTGAAGAAGCTCGCTCTTGCCTGCTGCCTTAAGCTGCGAAACGAGGTTAGAGAGCATACCTCCGGGAACCTGGTAAAGAAGCGCATTTACGTCGACCTTTGTGACGGAACGGGAGATGAGTCCGCTTTCATCGTACTGCGCACGGATGGGAGCGAAGTAACGGCAGATCTCATCGAGCTTTTTGAGGTCAAGCCCTGTATCGTAGCCTGTGCCGGCAAGGGTTGCGACGATCGCCTCGGTCGGAGCCTGGGACGTACCCATAGCCATGGGGGAGATCGCAGTGTCAACTACGTCACAGCCTGCCTCGATCGCCTTAAGAATAGTCATTGAAGCAAGACCGGAGGTGTAGTGAGTATGGAGCTGAATGGGAAGCGACACGTTATCCTTGAGCGCCTTTACGAGATCGTATGCGGCGTAGGGGGTAAGAAGTCCCGCCATATCCTTGATGCAGAGAGAATCTGCGCCCATATCCTGAAGGGTTTTTGCGAAGTTTACGAAGTAATTGTTATCGAAAACGGGGCCTGTGGTATAGGAGATTGCCGCCTGAACGTGGCCGCCCTCCTTTTTCGTTGCTTCAACAGCCGTTTTGAGGTTACGGGGATCGTTGAGCGCATCGAAGATTCTTATGATGTCGATACCGTTGGCAATCGACTTCTGAACGAAATATTCTACGACGTCGTCAGCATAGTGACGGTAGCCGAGCATATTCTGTCCGCGGAAAAGCATCTGAAGCTTTGTGTTTTTAGCGGCACTTCTTATCTTGCGCAGACGCTCCCAGGGATCCTCGTTAAGGTAACGGAGGCAGGAGTCGAAGGTCGCACCGCCCCACGCTTCAAGGGAGTGGTAGCCAATACCGTCGAGCTTCTCGATTATAGGAAGCATATCGTCGGTCGTCATTCTCGTAGCCGCAAGCGACTGATGCGCGTCACGGAGTACTGTTTCTGTAATTTTAACCTTTTGCATTATATTATCCTCAATTTATTATATACTTATAAAATCTTCGGGACTTAATGTGCGCTTATACAGGCGTGCTCGTTCTGCGGTCATCCTGAGCGTAGTCCCGCCTTAGATCCCACCTACGCTTACGCTTCGGTGCTGCTTCGCAGTTCGACTTCACTTCGTTCCGCTCAGGATGACAAAGGCGGGACGCAGTCGATTGGATCTCGCAGAATAGATAGCTACTCTTATCCAAACATCGCAAGGAACCAACCTGCGGCAACTGCCGAGCCGATAACGCCTGCGACGTTCGGGCCCATTGCGTGCATGAGTAGGAAGTTGCTCGGATCCTCCTTCTGACCGACCATCTGCGCAACTCTTGCCGCCATCGGAACAGCCGAAACGCCTGCCGAGCCGATGAGGGGATTGATCTTTCCGCCTGTGAGCTTGCACATGAGCTTTGCAACGAGAAGTCCGCCGAGCGTAGAAAGGCAGAATGCGGTAAGACCGAGAGCGATGATGCAGAGAGTCTCTGCCTTAAGGAAGTTTTCGGCGTTTGCGGTCGCACCGACAGAAACACCGAGAAGAATGGTGATGATATTTATAAGCTCATTCTGCGCCGTCTTGGATAGACGGTCGACAACGCCTGTTACGTTAAAGAGGTTACCGAGCATGAGGAATCCGACAAGAGGTGCTGCCGAGGGAAGAATAAGACAAACGACAGCGGTAACGATTATCGGGAAAAGGATAAGCTCGGTCTTGCTTACCTTACGGAGCGAGGTCATCTTGATCTGACGCTCTTTTTTGGTGGTAACGAGCTTCATGATCGGCGGCTGAATTATCGGAATGAGCGCCATATATGAATATGCCGCAATAGCGATAGCCGGCAGAAGCGTAGAAGCAAGCTCCTTCGTTACGAGGATCGCAGTCGGGCCGTCGGCGCCGCCGATGATACCGATAGCGGCAGCGGCTTCGCCGTTAAAGCCGAGGAAGAGTGCGCCTGCGAATGCGGCAAAGACGCCAAACTGTGCGCCTGCACCGAGCATGAGCGATTTCGGGTTAGCGATAAGGGGCGAGAAGTCGGTCATTGCGCCGATGCCCATGAAAATGAGCGACGGATAAATACCGAGCTTAACGCCGATATAGAGAATATCGAGCAGACCGCCTGTTTGTAATACCTGACCGAAATTGACCGTCTTGTTTAAGAACAGCTCGGGATGATAAAGCTCAGCGCCGGGCAGATTTGCAAGAAGCATACCGAATGCGATGGGAAGGAGGAGCATCGGCTCGAACTTGCGCCAGATCGCAAGGTAGAATAGCGCACCGATAATGACGTACATTATCAGGTACTTGACAAGGAGAGTCGTATCGAGGGTAGCTAAATAGATACCTGTCGACTCCCAGAAAGTTTTTAATGCTTCAACCATAGGTTTTTACCTTATGCGATAGTTGCGATAACTTCACCGGTCGCAACGGTCTGTCCTGCGGAGACGGTAACGGAGGTAACGGTGCCGTCGCAGGGAGCGAAGATCTCGTTTTCCATCTTCATAGCTTCAAGGAGGCAAACGAGGTCGCCCTTCTTTACTGCCTGTCCGTTAGCTACTGCGAGCTTAAGGATCGTGCCCTGCATGGGTGCGGTAACGGGAGTGCCGTTTCCTGCGGGAGCCGCCTTGGGAGCGGGAGCCGCCTTGGGAGCGGGAGCCGCCTTGGGAGCAGGAGCTGCTTTGGGTGCTGCGGGTGCGGCGGTGTTGCCTGCGCCGATCTCTTCTACTTCTACCTCGTAAACTACGCCGTTTACGGTTACGTTATAAAGCTTTGACATTTTATTATCTTCCTTTCGATTAGTGCTTTTTTCTGAATGAAACGACCTTGAAGCCGCCTGTTGGCTTGCCGGTGTATGCCGAGATCGCAGCAACTATTGCGGCGACGACTGCTGTATCGTCCTCTGCGGACGGAGTGACGGGTGTAGGCTCGGGAACTGCCGTTTGAACGGGCTGTTCAGGCTTTTTCTCGACTTTCGGCTTTGAGCTTTTATCAAAGATCTTGCCGAAGATGGAGAGAATGAACCAGATGAGTGAGAGAATGACGAAAACGAGAAGATATCCGCCGACTCCCGTCGTCAGGATTTGATTGAGCTTTTCTGCGAGGGTAAGGTCAGAGGCAACCTCTTTCGAAAAGTTTAAAAACGACATATAAAACATGGTAGTCACCGTTAAGCGAGGAACTCGAGAGCCGACGCAAGACGCTGCTTAAGCTCGCTACCCGAAACGATATCGTCGATATCGCCCGAACGAGCGTTATTAAGCGCCGAAGCAGGGCCGCTTATCCATTCTTCCTTAAATGAAGCGCGAGCCGCGTTCGGATCGGATGCCTCTTTAAGCTCGTTATCGTAGAGGAACTCGACCGCTGTATCGGGATTGAGAACGGAGATAGTCGCATTGTCGAGAGCGAAAACGAAGGACGCTCCGAGGGACTTTGAGCCCATAAGCGTGTATGCCGAGCCAAATGCGTTACCTACGATTGCGGTAACGGCAGTTTCGCAGTTGTTATAAGCAAACGCAAGGTCGGAGAGGGCGGAAAGATAATTCTTACAGCTGCCCTTGAAGCCGACTGTGTTTACGAGCGTAACTACGGGAATAGAATAATCGGAACAGAAATTGACGAAGCGAGCGGTCTTTTTAGCGGAAGCGCAGGTGAGTGCGCCGCCGTTTTCGGTAGGCTGATTTGCTACCACACCGACAACTCTGCCGTTGAAGGTCATAAGAGCTGTAACGACCTCGCTTGCTGCCTTTTCGGATAGATAAAGAGGATCATTATCGTCCGAGAGAGCCGAAATAAGCTCCTTTACGTCGCTTTCAAGATAAGCGGCAACGTCAAGCGGCTCGTTTATGCTCTCGCAGTCGTCACCGATTACCGTTCCCTCCTCACAGTTCGAGGGGATAAGCTCGATAAGACGGCGAAGCTCGGACGTAAGCTCTGCCTCGGTAGTAGTTATATCTGCGTTTGTGTAGGACACGCCGTTAGCGATAAGATATCTTTCACCGTTTTCGGTTGCGACCGTGAGGTCGAACATCTCTGAAAGGACGGCAGAAGCTCCGCCGCACGCACCGCTTACTACGGCGATCTGCGGAATAAGCGCCTTTGCCTCGCTTATCTTGCTCATAACCGAGCCGTAAGCGGAAAGGCAGTCGATGCCTTCGCTGACCTTTGCGCCTGCACCCGAGAATACGCCGATGATCGGCGCACCTGCCTTGAGAGCAGAATCGTAAAGAGCGCAGATCTTCTTTCCGTGTGCGGAGGTGAATGCCGCCTTGTCATTCGTTTTGTCCTGAACGAATGCGTAAACGGGACGTCCGCAAATTGCGCCACAGCCGGTGATTACTCCTTCAAAATTTCCTTCTCCGTATTTAACGTAGGTGCCGAATTCAAGGAATGTACCCTCGTCAAAAAGTGATGAAAGAAGGACTCTTGCGTCTGCCGAAGACGACTTTACTTCTTCACGAAGCTCGGCAGATGTCTTCTTATTTTGTGCCATTTTTTCCTCCGATTTTTGAGGTCGAATTTTAAATCAAAATCATTCTCCCCCATTATTACTTATATTGTAAAACAAAACGAAAATTTTGTCAATGAAAAAGTGAAAAAATAGGCTGATTTTCATAGCAAAAAAGGAAGCGCAACGCGCTTCCTTTATATAGCTTTAATTTTTTCGACAAACGCCGTTTCTGTGTAAAAAATAATGCCGTGCGCATTAACGCAACAAAAGCAGGTAAGCTGCTCCTCCCATCTTCGTTGGAGCGCTCTCAACTCTGCCGATACAGCTTGAGCTGTATTTTCCGTCATAGACGTAGCCGTTGCTCTCGACTCTGCCAATACAGTTGGAGCTGTATTTTCCGTCATAGACGTAGCCGCTGCTCTCAACTCTGCCTATGCAGTTTGAGCTGTACTTTCCGTCATAGACATAACCGTTGCTCTCGACTCTGCCAATACAGTTAGAGCTGTATTTGCCGTCATAAACATAACCGTTGCTTTCAATTCGCCCAATGCAATTACTGCTGTACTTGCCGTCGTAAATGTATGCCATATTGTCAACACCTCTATAATATTATTGTAAAGCAAAACCGCTTCACGAGAATAGTATAGCATAATATGAGTTTGGTGTCAAATGAAAAACGGGCGCCGCAATTAAGGTATATTCCCGTAGTATGATTTCAGCCGTTTCTGTGCGTAAGAGAGAACCGACCGTGCAGACTCTCATGATAATTTAAAAAGGAGGCGAATGCCTCCTCTTTTAATTATGTGAAAGGGCTACAATAAAGATATTTTCGGCATTATTGAATATGAATTCGAACTCTTGCAAAAATGAAATCCTTGCTGATGCAAGGATGAAATCAGCTAACGCTGATGAAATCTTCGGATTTGCCTCAGATGAAATTTAATCCACCCATCCGCCGTCGAGGCGGATTTCACCCAACGAAGTTGGATTTCATCGTCGAAGAAGATTTCACCCACCCGCAAGGGTGGATTTAGTTGAAAACAACAGCTCCCGTAAAAGGAACCGTCGTTTTTTATTTTTGGCTGTTTTGGGGTGAAAAGATATTTTCCCCGAGTTTGCGTATGGG
>JAZNXR010000051.1:0-16785 GCA_045593985.1 Eubacteriales bacterium | reverse complement strand
CTGGCCGTCTGCCTTCTTCGCACCAAGACGCTTAGACTCGGAGTCACGGCCGTTCTTAGTGGAACCAACGCCCTTCTTATGAGCAAAGAATTGAAGATTAAGCTTCAACATCGTTTCTTACCTCCGTTAATCGTTAATTGGGTGGTGAAGACTCATTTAGTCCTCTACCTCGTTTACGTCAAGATATTCGTCATAATCCTCAAGCATATCAATAAGCTGAAGGAAATATGCGCCCAACAGACCGGACACGGCAAAGCGCTTAGCTTCGTCATCGCTGTTTTCGGGGAGCGCACTCGGCACTCTGACCTCGATATCAGCGGTGTCCTCGTCGATGGAATACTCGACGTTTGATTCGTAAGAGATCTCAATAGCATTTATAATGAGCATCGTCATGGCGGACACAGCCGCACAAACGATATCCTTACCGGCATCGTCGAAACCCGCATGACCGGTTTCCTTAAAGCCGTAATAAACGCCGTCTCTTTTGAAGAATGTGATCGTGATCATTTCAAATTAACCGTTAATAGCGGTGATCTGAACCTTGGTATAAGGCTGTCTGTGACCAATCTTCTTCTTCTCGTTCTTCTTTGCCTTGTAGCGAAGAATATGGAGTTTCTTGCCCTTGCCGTTCTTAACGACATTGGCAGTAACGGTAGCGCCCTCAACATAGGGAGCGCCGCAGGAGAAAGAATCGTTTGCCGAAACTGCAAGAACCTTATCAAAGGTAACAGTTTCGCCTTCATTTACGTCGAGCTTCTCAACATAAACTACGTCGCCTTCGGAGACTTTGTACTGCTTTCCGCCGGTTTCAATAACTGCAAACACGAAAAGCACCTCACTTTCATTAAGCGGATTTTAACCGCAGACTCGCTGATACGGGTAAGTACGCAGTACTTTTTGTGACCCGTAAATCACGCGGCATTTGACATTATAACATTAATTTTATGCGCTTGTCAACAGATTTGAAAATGCAAATGTAAACTTTTTGTAAACTCACGAATTGGTGGCATTTTTAGCCGCAGTAAGGGTATTTTTCATCAGCATTGTGATCGTCATAGGGCCAACACCGCCGGGAACGGGGGTGATATATGAGGTCTTGGGAGCGACACTTTCAAAGTCAACGTCGCCGCAAAGCTTGCCGTTTTCGTCACGGTTTATGCCGACGTCGATCACGACTGCGCCCTCCTTGACCATATCGGGCGTGACGAACTTTGCTTTGCCGATCGCAGAAACGAGAATGTCTGCACGGGCGCAAATCTCTTTAAGGTTCTTCGTTCTCGAATGGCAGACCGTAACGGTGCCGTTTGCGTGAAGAAGAAGCATCGCCTGAGGCTTGCCGACGATGTTCGAGCGACCGATAACGACACATTCCTTGCCGCTGACCTCGATTCCGCTACGTTTAAGCAGCTCCATAACGCCTGCGGGAGTGCAGGGGAGGAAGGCGTGATTTCCTATCATTATCTTGCCGACGTTTACGGGATGGAAGGCATCAACATCCTTTTCGGGGTTGATTGCGAGAATGACCTTTTCCTCGTCAAGATGCTTCGGGAGAGGAAGCTGAACGAGAATTCCGTGGATCTGCGGGCTTTCGTTTAACTGCTCGATAAGACCGAGAAGCTCGTCCATGCTTGTTTCTTCGGGAAGGGTGTACATCTCGGAGTAAAAGCCGACCTCCTCGCACGCCTTGTTCTTATTTCGAACGTAGACCTGCGATGCGGGATCGCTTCCTACGAGAATTACCGCCAGCCCCGGGCGGACAGCCAGCTTCTCCGTTTCCGCCTTGATCTCGGCTCTGATCGCTGCCGATATTTCTTTTCCGTTGATTATGTTCATTTTATCCGTCCTTTCATTCATCGTCACCGTCAGCATAGCTGTCTGCGATCTCGAAAACGCCGTCGTCCTTCTTTTCGCTTTCGGATTCTTCCTTAATTTCTTCAATTTCTTCCTTTACCCCGTCAGTAGCTTCTGCTTCTGCCTCGTTTGCGGCAGTCGCAGCCTTCTTTCGAAGTCGGAGAACGATCTCCATTGCGGTAAGGAAGCAAGCGCCGAAGAAGAAGCAGAGGAAGCCGATGACCTGCGAAATGCGGAAGGAGCCGACGTAAAGGGAGTCGGTACGAAGTCCCTCGATAAGCATTCTTCCGAAGCCGTACCAGGTGAAATACATTACGACTATTTGGCCGTCGTATTTTTTCTTTTTGTAGAACAGATTGATAAGTATAAATCCGAGGACGTTCCAAAGCGACTCGTAAAGGAAGGTCGGATGGACGTAGACGGTAGTCGGGAATTCGCTGCCGCGGATGCCCATGCGCCAAGGAAGCGTTGTCGGGCCGCCGTGTGCCTCGGCGTTAAAGAAGTTTCCCCAACGTCCGATCGCCTGTGCGATCATAACGGCAGGGGCGACCATATCAAGCGTCTTGCCGAGCTTGATCTTCTTAAAGTGGGAAACCACGACGAGGGCGATAAGTCCGGCGATTATCCCGCCGTATATGGCAAGTCCGCCTTCCCATATCGCAATGCAGTTTTTCAGCGTTTCAAGGACTGTTTCCCCCTTGTATTCATCAAACTCCATTATGACGTAGTAAAGTCGGGCGCCGATAACGCCGCAAAGAATTGCCCAGATGGCGTAGTCAAAAACGTCGTCCTGCTTGATATTTTCATTGTGCTTTGCCCTATACAGAACGTACAGCACGGCAAGAATCATCGCAAAGGAGATTATAACGCCGTACCACATCACAGGACGTCCGAAAAGCGAGAACGCTTCGGGATCAAGGGCAAATTCCTTTATTCCAAGTCCGGGAAATGAGATATAGTTCATTCTTTTTACCTCACAGGGGTTCAACCACCGACATCGTGTACGCTTCGGGAGAGAAAAGCTCTCTTGCGACTGCTCTGACGTAGTCGGAGGTGATATTTTTAACGAGATCCGTGTATTTGAAGATGTCGATTCCCTCCAGAGCGAAATCGACTATGAGATTATTTGCTATATCCTCGGTGCTGTCGAAGCTCTTAATAAATGAAGAATAAAGAAGTCGGCGGCAGCGCTCAAAGCTTTCTTCCGTGATGGCTTCGGTAAGGCCGTTCTTCGTGTATTCTTCAAACCGTTCGTAGAGCTTTTCAGGCTCGTCGGTATCGGCATATACCGAGAAGAAGGAATATGACGGCGTATGCTCGTACCAAGTGCTGAAGGAGGGAGAGATAAGCCCGCTTTCGTACAGCGAGGAATAAAAATCGGAGGATTTTTCAAAGCATATTGCCGAAATGAGATCAAAGGCGATGGTCCTTTTGAGCCTTTCCTCGGCGTCGGAGGAAATATTCGTATCCTTAACTCCGATGCAGACAAGGGGCTTTGAAGCCTGCATTTTCTTTATTACACGCTTTTTATACGCCTTTTTATCCTCGGTCACGACCCGGCTCACCACGGGAACAGGCTCAATATCAGACAGACACTTGTCGGCAACGGCAAGCACCTCGTCAAGCGTTGCTTGACCGCAAACACATAGAGCCATGTTAGAGGGGTTATAAAACGCCTTGTGACAGCGATAGAGGATCTCGGGGGTTATCTTCATTATCGAGGGAACGGTTCCCGCAATATTTATGCGGACGCTGTTCCTTTCGTATAAGCCCTCAAGCATGCCGTACTGAACGGCGTTTGAGGGGTTATCCTCTCCCATTCTGATCTCCTGCGCAATAATTCCTTGCTCTTTTTTGACGTTTTCTTCGGTGAAGAACGGAGAAAATACCGAACGGAGCAGAATTTCAAGAGAGGGATAAAGCTCGTCTATGCAGGAGCAGAGATAAGCGGTTACTCGGAATGACGTATATGCGTTTGCATCGGCACCGGTTCGTGCGAATTTCACGAAGGTGTCCTCTCCGTCCTCATTTTCAAAAAGCTTATGCTCAAGGAAGTGAGCCACGCCGTCGGGAACGGTTATGTAGTTTTCCTCATTCCCCACCTTGAAGGTGTTGTCAACCGAGCCGAAGCGCGTTGCGATAAGGCAGTATGACGAGGTGAGATCCTTCGGAAAAACGTATATTTTAAGGCCGCTTTTATGGGTTACGGCGGTATAGCTCTCGCCGAGCAGGTCGCTTTTAAATGTTATGGGCTTATTCATAGCTTTCCTCCCCGTCATCCTCGCCGTCATCCCCCACGAGTGTTCCGTTCAGGAAATATACGGTATGAAGCTTCAGTCCTGCCGCAACCGACGCAACGTCCGATACGGTAAGGGTTAAGCATTCCTTTAATATTTCCTCGGGGGAAATGAAGGTGCTGCAAGGAAGCTGATCGGAGTACCAGTTTATCATGGCGGTTTCGTCATCGGCGATGCTCTTCAAGGCGTTGATAAGCGCTTTTCTTGCCGATTCAAGCTCCTCGCCTGTAATTTCGCCGTTCTTAATTGCTTCAAGCTCGTTCAGGATCGCTTCTTGAGCCTTCTCCTTGTTTTGCACCTCAATGCCGCTTGTTATTACTACGGTACCCTTGCGGCGGTTTGAGATCGCGTGGCAATAGTAGCAGAGCGAGAGCTTCTCACGCACATTCATAAAGAGCTTTGCCGTCGGTGAGCTTGAAAGCACGCTGAGAAAGAGCTTAAAAGCCGCGGCTCCGCTCGTTGTCGAGGGGATCGAGACCGTGAAGCCGAGGGCAAGCTTGCCCTGCTTAACGGGATGATCCTCCGTTACGGCGTTGACCTTATCCGACGGCTTGATAAGCAGCGTATCGGGTAAATTAAAAGCCTTGCGCTCGCATCCGACAAAGAGCCTTATGCAGTCATTTTCAAGCTTTTCTCTATCAAAGACGCCCGCACACCATATCTCGATCTGCGCAGTTTTAATAACGTCAATCAGACGCTTCGTCAGCGCTTCGGGCGTTATTGCCTCTATTTGCTCGACCGTTCCGGTTTCGGGAATTGACGACGGATCGTCCTTGCCCATCTCCTCAAAGCATCGGCGTATAGCATAGGAATTTTTATTGTTTATCGACGCCTTTACACGGTCGATAAGCGTTCTTTTTTCGCTTTCAACGTATTCGCTTTTAAGCAGACCGTTTTCGGTAAGAGGCTTGTATATCAGCTCGGATATAAGGGAGAGGATCTCGGTTGTCAGGTTAGTTCCCTCGGCGTATGAGTCACGCAGAGGGTAGGATACGAAGCCGAAATACTGGCTGTCGCCCAATTTGCCGACACTGCCCTGAAGCTCTGAGCCGTAGAGCATTTGAAGCTCCTTTGCAAGGGCCGCCATTGTAGGCAAGCGCTCGCAGCCTCGCTTGAGAACACGCGGAAGCAAAGCGTTTAAAGCCGCCGTTTCCTCCGCCGTCGGGCAGAGGAAACGAACGGCTATACAGTTCGTCTTGAATTTATCTGTCGGAATGATATTCAGAGCGACACCGTCGCCTATTATCCTTCTTATAGGAAGCATAGCTATATCCTTTCGGGGATTACTCCTACCATTTTACTCCATATCGTCGGAAATTTCAACCGTTATTTCAAGTAAATGGTAATTTTTATCAAAATAAAATAAATTGTTTACAATTTTCCCGTCGAGGATATATTGGGTTTTGCTTCCGATGTGGGCGACGATTTCGTAGGTCGATCCGAGATGATCGAAAACCGCAGTGAAGCAGGGCAGGGTGCGTGAGAGGGTTGGGGTGACTGTAAAGCTGTCGGCTTCGATTGCGATTCCGAGGATCGAAAACATGATCGCATTAAACATCCAGCTTGCCGAGCCGGTATATATCGACCAGCCGCATCTGCCGTCGAAGCCGTCGGCTCCCGACACGTCACCTGCAAGGAAATACGGCTCGCCACGGTAGCGCTCGCTGCCCTCACGGCTGCTGCAGATCGAGGCGGGGTTTATGGCGGTCAGCGCCTCGATTGCTTCGCTGTTCATTCCGATTTCAGCCATCGCCATGATCGCCCAAGCGGCGGCGTGAGTGTACTGTCCGCCGTTTTCTCGGACGCCGGGCGGATAGGAGGAAATATAACCGACATCACGCTCAGACGGGCGCAAAAAGGGCGGTTTTAGTAGCAAAAAACGGCTCTTTTCGGGCGAAAAAAGGCTCTTAAACGCCGTTTTCAGGGCGATTTTGGAGGCTTTTTCGTCGCATTTTGCGAATACCGAGAACGCCTGCGGCAAGAGGTCTATAAAGCCATCACCGCCAACGCTCTTTCCGTCTCCGAAGAAGGCACGGAGATACTTTTCGCCGTCGAAGCATTTTTCAACAGCCGACAGTAGTGCGTCGCGTTGGCTTCGGTATTTTGATGCTCCCGACAGGTCGCCCATTTTTGCCGCAATCGGCGCAAAGGAGTCGAGGACCTCGGATATGAACATTGAAAGCCAAATGCTTTCGCCGCCCTCTCCGATATTGTTCATTCCGTCATTCCAATCGCCGCCGTGCATGAGCGCAAGCCCGTGTGCGCCGACCTCCAAGCTCCGCTCGATCGCCTTGACACAGTGGATATAAAATGACGAGCGGTATTTGCTTTTGCTCGGACATTCGTATCGGTCACGCTCGTTTTCTCTGAGCGGAGGCGAGGAAATATATGGCAGCTCGATATCGAAGATATCGTAGTCGCCTGTGAAGAATGCATATCTCGAAGCAACGAAGGGGAGCCAAAGCAGATCGTCACTGTACCGAGTGCGAACGCCTCGGCAGACGCCCCTTATCACGTGCCACCAATGGTTTACATCACCCTCCTCGTACTGACGGCAGGCGCAGCGGAGCAGATGATTTCTTGCAATTTTCGGCGCAGACAGCATGATCGATAAGCAATCCTGAAGCTGGTCACGGAAGCCGTATGCGCCGCCCGACTGATAGAAGCCCGTTCTGCCGAAAAAGCGGCAGACGAGAGACTGATAGGGAAGGTAATATTCCGTTATGGGGGAAAGATATCGGTCGGGGCTTGTCAGCTTGATCTTCGGCAAGAGGGTATCAATTTTGTTTTCGTATTCAAACGGCATTCTCTCAAAATCGGATCGAGCCTGATACTTGTTTATTATCGTATCAAGCACCTTATCAGCACCTGTTGGGTATGCGCCGAGCAGGAAGCAATGTGTGCCTCCGAAATCTTTTCTCAAAAGGAATGCTGTGTCGGAGCATTCCCCTGAAACCGTCGGGGTATAGAGCGTGATGCCGTCCCTTTCGGTCACCTTTATAGGTCGGTTTCGCCTTTCAATATCACCGAGCACGGGACGGATCCTGTATTCGGTCTTTATATCCGCTTCGGTATGATAAGTGACGGTCACCGCCTTGCAGGGCAGTTTTGTGTCGATTGCTGCCGTTACGGTATAGGATATAGGCCCCGCATTGCCCTCCCAGACCGCACAGCCTCTTTTATAGGACACCGTGTGCGAGCAGGCGATAAGGTCGTATTCCGTATCGGCAACGGTAGCTATGATTCTTTCGCCGTCAAGATGACGCCGCAGGTCGGGCAAGAACGGTGTTATTCTTCTTTCGTGGCTGTTTCCTATCCAGGTGTAGCCGAGCGAATTATCGGTGACGAGCGTTCCAAAGTGGTTTAAGGCGTAGACGTAAGAATGGGGAAGCTTTTTATCCCCTCGCTCGGACTTATTTAAAACGAAGCCGTCGTCGGTAAAATATCCGCCGTATACGGGGATGGCATCCTTCGGTGGATAGCTTTTCGCCTTTGAAGGTACGGTTATCGGCTGAGGGGCGTTAGCTATCTCGGCTCTGTTTTTTGCGGCAAAGGAGTCGAGGGTGAATGGGGTATCAAGCTCTGCCAGCACCGATGCCGTGTTTTCAAACAGATCTCTGTCACCTTCTCCGTCAATAAGGTAAATACTGCCCTTTAAGAAGAAGCCCGAGGCACATTCATTTACCGCCTCAATAAGTGAGGTTTTTATGCCCGACATATATTCGCCGCCGCTATCGTATAGAATGACCGTATCGAGCTTGATGCCGCTTAAATTCAGCTGCTTGTGACATAGCACGAAAAGCTTGAGCCACTTATATTCAGGCGAGCTTTTTGAAAAGCTTCGCCCCACCTTGACGGTCATTATAGGGTTATCGCCCGATATACCGTGCTTGTAGAAATCGTTTACGGTATAGCTCGTTTTCGGCACTCTTTTTTTAGGAATCAAAATCGAACGGAGGATCTCGGAAAGGAGCGCTTTTGCACGCTCGTCGTTGGTTATTGAAAGGACGCCTCCGCCCCGATCGGCTTTCATTAATTTTTCGGCTATATTTGCGCCGTTTTTGCCCTTGCTTCCTTTGATCTCCTTTCGTGCGGCGGCGAGGCGTGAAAGCGCCTCCTCTTTGCTTCTGCCGACTGTGATCAGGATATTCAAGAGGTATTTTCCGTTTGTCTGCGAGGTCTTTTTTACGGCGCAGAACGGCTCGGAAAAGGCTCCCGTTTTGTTGTCAAATTCAGCATTTATGAGCGCTTCGATATCCTTTTCGGAAAACATTTCGGGCAGATATTCACGCCCCAAAATGAAGCTTTCGCCGCCCCCTCCGCTTTCGTAGGAAACGGTAAAACATTTTTCGCCGTCCTCCTCTCTTTTCGCTCTTTTTTTAAACAAGATCGCTTTTTCCGCTTCGCAGTATTCCGATTCTACCATTATATCGGAATAGGTGGGGTGAAGGAGCCGTTCGCTGTTTGAGGCAAGAGAGGGAAAGAGGACGAGCATCGGAGTGACGGTCTTGAATGATCCCTCAGCCGAGACCGAGATGACGAAGCTTTTTGCGCTCGGCAACAGCGAAAGCGACATTTCGGAAACGAAGCGGCGTGTATCGTGGACTCTTGAAATCTTGCCGTCGGTGTCCTTTTGTCTGCCGCTCATAAGGTCGAAAACTACGTTATCGACCGACATGATCAGACGTGGTCGGTAGATCTTCCCGAACATGAAGGGATCGAGGGTTATTTCGCTTTTAAGGGCAGAAAGGCGGAGCATATCGCCTATCATGACCGCCGATGCGCCGCTTTCAGACAAAAGCGTTGCGCTGTGATTTTCTGCCCGCCTTTCGATTCCGAAAAGGTGTGGGAGAGGCTCCGGAATCGTGCCGATTTTCGATATTGCCTTTTTCCTTTTGAATGAGTAAGCGGTTTTCGGCACCTTTTCGGTTAAAAGCTCAAGCGCGGAGGCACAATCGGGATCCGACATGAACGCCTTTACGAAAATGTTTCCAAGGCAAGCGTTTGCTATTGCGATCAGCGACATTCCGACGTGATGCGCCATTTGGCTTTTTATTATCGCATAGCCGTTTCCTACTCGCTCATGTGTCATGTCAAGCGCCTCGTAAAAGCCGTATTCGCCGTACATTCCCTTTCTTTTCAGACGCTTCAGGTTTGAAATAGCAGCTATACGGTCGAAGGGCAGAGCAAGAAATGACGAATAGGGCGACACCACCCTATCCTTATCCATGCCGTTTTTGATTGCAAGCGACTGAACGCCGAATGCCTTATATTGATAATTGAGGTCACGGTCGAAGTCGAAATATCCGCTTTCCGATCTTCCCCAAACGCCGTGGCAGAGGGTTCTTTTTTGCTCTCGGATGGCAGAGAGAATTGCCTCGTAGGACAGCGAGCCCTTTATTGTCGGCGTTATCAGCGAGGGCATAAGATATTCAAACGCTGTTCCCGTCCAGGAGGCAAGCGCTGTGTAACCGCCTATTACTGTCGGGATCCGTCTCAGATATTTCCAATGCTCGCGAGGGATATCTCCCCTTGCTATTGCATAGAAGGAGGTCGTTCTTGCCTCGCTCGGAAAGAAATCGTAGCAGGGCGGATCATTCTCCGGCTTTTCGGGATTTATGCCGATCAGCATCAGCTTTTTCTTTTCGTTATAGAGCTTCGAAAAATCCGCTTCGTATATCAGCTTCTCCGCCTTGGCAATTATTGAAGGCAAGCGGGAGTCACTTTCAAATTCGCTTGCCAAAAGCTCCTTCAGCGCAACGAGCGAGGTTATAAAATTGCCCGAATCGACGCTTGAAATATAGCTTTGACCGAGTATGAAAAGCGTTTCGGTGTCGTACCAGTTATACAGATGCCCCTCCCATTTGGGAAGAAGCAGGACGGTGTTCAGCGTATTGTCGATGCAGGAAAGCGCCTCCTTTTCGTTTATCAGCTTCAGCTTCGCCGCGGCGCAGACCGAAAGAAGATAAAGGCCGATATTTGTCGGTGACGTGCGGTGCGCAACCTTTTCGTCGGGAGTGAACTGAATATTGTCGGGCGGCAGGTAATTGTCCTCCTTGCTGACTCGCTCCGAAAAGAATTTCCAGCTATCGGCGGCGTACTCACGGAGAAGCCTTTCGCTGCTTTCCGACATTTTTTCGGGCTCCTTGAAGGGCTTGCCGAGCAGATGACAGGCAAATGGAAAGAGAAAGGTAAGCCCGCCGAGCACCTGCAAGGGCGGTCGGGGACAGAAGATCAGAAGCGAAAGCCCTATCATCATTGACGGGAGCATCGAATATAAAACGAGAGGAAGCCCCTTTATTCCCTCGCTGTCGGCAGCGGTTTTCCATTCGAGCAGCTTTTTGCGGGAGAAAAGTATTCGGTAGCCTGCACGGAGTATTGCATCGGCGTTTCTTAATGCTGTGTGGATCAAGGAGGAGATAGAATAGATCAGATTCAAAAGCGCCGAGAGGGATGCGGGAATCAAATGGGAAAAGAAGCGTCTGCCGATACCCTTAAGCGCTCCGAGTATTGATAGAACGAATGGAATTATTATATGCGCAAGCGAGAGCAGGGCAATATACGGAGAAAGCTCCGGTGGGCGGAAGATGCAAAGGAGAAGTGCGCAAAATGCGAAAATCGGCGTTAAGGCTCTTCTTGCGTTATCGTAGAGCTTGTAGACCGAAAGACGTGATATTGGGTTGCGGTACTGCTTGCCGTTTTCGTCCTTGATATATTTGCCTGCAAATGCGAGGGCTTGGATATCGCCTCTTATCCATCTGTGGCTTCGCTCAAAGCAGGAAAGCGGACTTTTCGGAATATCGTCCGTCAGGACTATATCGGTGACCGCACCCGCACGAAGTCGGCTTCCCTCAAGCAGATCGTGGCTTAAGACCGCGCCGTCGGGAAATGCTCCGTCAATCAAAACGGAATAGGCATCGAGGTCAAAAATTCCCTTGCCGCAGAAAATGCCTTCTCCGAATATGCTTTGATAGGTTTCGTAGGATGCGGCGGCGTAAATATCGCCGCTTCCGTCGGAGGTCAGAACGGTGTAGGGCGTTTTTTCCGTTGACAGAAGTGACGGCTCCATTCTTGGCTGGAGTATTGCATGCCCCTTTACGACCTTGCCTCCCTCTGTTATCGGGGTGTTTGACGGATGAACCATCGCTCCGACGAGGTCGTTTACCGCCCCTGTATACAGTCTTGTATCGGAATCGAGGGTGATTACATATTTTACGTCACGGAGCCTCGATACATCGCCGCACAGGACCTTTATTGACGTTTCTTTGCCCTTAAGGAGGCGTGTAAGCTCAATTATTGCGCCTCGCTTTCGCTCCCAGCCCATATACTTGTCCTCGCTCGGGGAAAAGCGTCTGTCACGGATAAAGAGCAGGATATTTGTGCCGTTTTTGCCGTTTATTTCGTCGACGGCATCTGCTACTTTTTTTATCGTTTCCTTATCCGTGGGGGACGTCGGGCTGTCCGATTCCTTCAAGTCGCAAAGGAGGCCGAATACGGCGTTGCTATCTTTATTTGCATAGGCACAATTTCGGATTTTTATCGGGAGCTCAAGGTCTGATTCCTTGCCTGTCAGAAGTGAGGTTATGACGGTAAGCGTTTTTGCGTTATCGGGGAGCTTTGTCAGCTTCTTCTTTGGGATCGGGGCGGCTTTTACAAGGTGTGAAAAAATATAATCGGTCAGCTGTTTTGCGCCCTCCGACATCGGCAAAAGCACGAAGAAAAAGAAGGCGGGATTTTTCGTTACGATAAGCGAAATTATCGAGAAAATTGCCGTCATGATGCCGAGAACGGGAAAATATAAGCGTGATGCGATTTTGCTTTCGTTTTCAAACGGATCCCGTGTAAGAAATAGCGTTGCCGCCTCGATTTCGCTGATTTTATGCTTTTTTGAGCAGCTTGTGACACGGCGGCGGCACTCGTTTTTCGTGTCCGTGTCACAGTCCTTGAAGTATTTGCTTTCGTTTAATATTCTTTCTGACTCCGAAAGCTCATAATACAGCTCGTCGACTTCAAGTGAATACAAGGATTTCAGGTATTCTACCGTTTTTGCCAAAAGCCCCTCTGTCGGCGGCGCTTCGTTTAGTGCCGAAAGCGCGGCGATCACGGCATAGCTGTAAAAATGCGATAGGGCCTTGTAATTTGTATTTCTGCCGATGGATTTTGCTATCATTTCGGGATCGGTCATATAATGCGGCGAAACGGTCTTTTTGACCGCTTCGTAAAAATCCCGATAGATGATTTTGCCATTCAGCCCTTCTGCATATGGAATAAGAAGCGGAAAAATGTCCGAGCTTCCGTATTTTTTGTAAAGTGAACGTATTAGCTGCTTTATATTTATGCGGCGGTTTTTCATGTAGCAACCCCTTCGCTTGTAATTATTGAAATTATTATCGACGGGTTTTATGAAAATTATGTAAAAAAGCCACCGCTATGCGATGGCTTTTCATTCTATTCTGAACCTAAATGTGATATCTGATCCTCAACGGTGTTCTTCGTTTGTTTTTGCATTATTATTTTAAGCATTGCACCTATTATTATTGCCGCAATTGAAAACCATTGAGCGTGCGAAAAATATAACCAGTCCTTTTCTGTGTTTCTGAAAAATTCGATAACGAATCTTGCGCTTCCGTATAGGAGAAGAAAAGTTGAATAAAGGAAGCCGCTATTCTCCCCATTCTTCTCACGTTTTAGCAAGATGTTAAGAATAAGAAAATCAAAAATACATTCAATTAACTGAATTGGTAAAGAAAAATAGAAATCTCCTATGTTAAATATTCTGCTGCCGCAACAGCCGTTAAAATAACAGCCTATACGAATTGTTCCCAGCATTGCCAATATACAAATTGCGGAGTTGTCAAGAGTGTTGCGCCAATTCAAGTTTAAAAGTTTGCCTATCAGAGGCATCATCAACGGAGTTAGAAACACTGCACCGTAGAAGGAAAACCCACCGAAAGTAAATCCGTTATTTTTCACCCATGTTAAATTTTCAATGACATAAAGGGCTTTGCATCCCAAAATTCCAACAATAAGCCCGGATGTGGCAAAAAGTATTGATTTGCTGCTGTTAAGAGCGTACTTTTGCCGCCTTTCTTTCTGCAACATTAGCATAACCATCAATACAAACCCGAGCACCATGGCTGAATAGTATGTCGATATTTTTATTTGTCCAACGGTTATATAAGGAAGCATGTGTTTTCCCCTTTTGTTTGATTAAGCAAGACTGAAATTATTGTTTTTTGCGATAAAAAGTTTGTTCTCCTTCTTCGTCTGTCAGAATCAAGGTATCTCCGGAAAACTCATAAGAAGCCTCAGATGTTTGTGTCATTCCGCACATAGAAACTGTTACAATAAGCTTACCGTCTTCAACACTCCATTTTAAAGATCCCGACGGTCCACTACCAATATCTACGGATCCGGTTCCGTCGCTTGCAAAATAAACCGTTTCTCCATTATATACTTCTTCGCCATATTCATCTATTTCATACCATGTACCAACGAATTGTTGCGTGGTACCGAAAGCTGATGAAATCGCCGCGCCGATTACTGCTACAATTCCCAATATGACGGCAATAATAATAATTTTGGTTTTCTTTGGTAATTCCTTAAACTTCTTTACCGGATTTGGACGTGCAGGTTTTTGGTCATTTAGTGTGATTCTCATTTCTTTTTCCTCCAAAATCAATATAAAATAAAAAGTGCGGCAACCGAAGTTACCGCACTGAAAAACGCAAACTCCGATTGTCGCGAAACAAATTTCAAGCAAAATAGGGATAGCCACCTTATTCAAACCTGTTGGAATCTGCGATTTTTCCAAATTCTGGGGTTTGAATAATTATGGCTAAAAAAGGGTATAGTTATTCCAAAAAATAAAAATATCCCTGTTTTTTGCTTGTTATAAAATTTGTTTCGCAAATCCATTATATACCCTTAAAGAAAAATTGTCAACAGATTTTGAATAGAAACAGATTTTCGAATTTGCAATTTGTTGTTTGCAAAGAAAACGGACGAAGAATTTTTTAGTTCTTCGTCCTTTTTTGCGTGTATATGTTTTGTTCGGTTTTGTTAATTTTTTGCCTGCGTTTTTCTTTTTAGTATGTTTCGGAAAAGTGCGTTCATTACTGCGACGGTGACGGCGATTATTCCCGAAATTATAAGCGTTTTTGTTCCTTCCGAGGCAAATCCGCTCATGTCGCTCTGCACGAGGCAGAGCATTGTTCTGTACAGACCGAGTCCCGGAACGAGGGGGATGACTGCGGGGAATATGAATATCGTCGCAGGCATTTTACAGGCGCGCGCAAGTATTTCGGCAGAAAGTGCCGCAAAGCAAGATGCGGCGAGGTAGCCCATATATTCCGATTCGATAGAAAGGAATGCTACTCTATATACGATATACGTGAGTGCCGAGGAGAGCGATGATATCCAGAGCGCTTTTTTCGGAAGCTGCATTATGATGCAGTAGAATATCGTTGCGCCGAAGCAGGCAACGAAGTCTCGGAGGTAGTAGATAAGCATTATATCGTACCTCCCATATTCATATATGCGATCAGCACGACACCGACGCCGCCTGCAATTCCGACGGCAATAAGAAGCGTTTCAACCACTCTTACCGTTCCCGAAATAAGGTCTCCCATTACCGTGTCACGAATTGCGTTCGTGAAGGACAGGCCAGGGAGAAGCGGCATTATTGAGCCGATTATTATACTGTCGAAGCTGCCTATTCCGCTGAAATGCACCGATGCAAGCGTGATAAGGGCAATAAGGAATGACGAGACGAAGGTGACGGAAAACTGATAAGCGTTTTTTAGTCGGGATGACAGTCCAACCCACTGCGAAAATGCTGTTGCGACGAAGGCAACGAGCATATCGAAAAGACAGCTCCAGTCGAGCTTTGCTTCAAAAAGCAGAGTGAAGAGTGCTGCCGAAAGCCCTGATGCGAGAATCGTCATCGGCTTCGAATAAAGGACGCTTGTGCGGAGCTTTGATAGGTTTTCGTAAAGCTCGCTCAGGGTTATTTTTCCCGATGAAAAGTCACGCGAGTAGGCGTTTGCTCTTTCAACCTTATAGAGGTTTACACCTCGTGCTTTGATTCTTGCCGCAGCGGAGTTTTTCTTTCCCTCGCTGTCCTTGACGGTCAAAAATGCGCCTGTCGGAAGGACTATTGCTTCGGCTTCTCTGCCGCCGCTTTGACATATTATCGTTGCAATTTCCTCTGCGCGCGAGGTCTCGCCACCGCTTTCAAGCACGATGAGTGCCGCAAGCTGCGCTGTGTCGAGGAGGAGGTCGGAGTTTTCTACACGGTTATTCATATTGAGTCTGCTACCGTTACGTTTTTGAGCTTGTTTGCTATCGTCATCGAGATTTCATCGAAAACTCTGTTGAAGAAGCCGTCGCAATGGTCGTTTACGCCGTCATGACGGCAGACGAAGTCATCGCCGAGACATTTTGACATAACTATCGGGCCTTCGATTACCTCGAGAATATCGAGCAGTGTTATTTCCTTGGGATCACGTGAGAGGGTATAGCCGCCGTTTGCGCCTTTTTTTGAGGTTACAAGACCGGAGGTGACGAGCTTGCCGAGGATCTTTAACGTAAATCTCTGCGGCACCGCAGCACTTTCTGCGATAGTCGATGCATCGGTCAGCTCTCCCTTGCGAGCAAGCGCACGCATTATGCGGAAGGCGTAGTCGGTTTCCATGTTTATTTTCATTTTTTGCGTCCTGATTTTTTTGGGATAGATTTGTAGTATGATTATATTATCGTTATTGAATTTTGTCAAGATAGGTTTTTCTCACCTTTCTTGCTTGCCCAAGAAAGGTGACCAAAGAATTGCACCAAGGGGACAACCGTTTGAATTTTGCAAAAGCAAAATTCTGCACACGTTTTCCCCTTTGGAATCCCCTTTCGTTTTTTGCGCGAACGCTTGAGCGCACCTTGGTAGGGGAGGGGCTTGCTCCTCCCGTACCAACAACATGGCGAAGCATCGGGGCGTTGTCTACCTTCTCCAGCGGGAGAAGGTGGCGCCGAAGGCGTCGGATGAGGTGTGGGTTGCGAAGCAACCGTATGCCAAGGCAAAGTAACATTGTTTCAAAACGGACAGTCGGGGACGCCTGTCCCTACAAACAAAAACGGTAAAGCTCTCAATCGTTTGCGGACAGAACGGAGCGTAAAAAAACACCGCCGAGGCGGTGTTTTTATTTTTGCATATTTGGATTATTTGTTCTGTCAAGGAGATAGTCAATGCTTACGTTATAATAATCTGCGAGCTTGATCAGTGTTTCTGCGGTCAGCGGAATAATTCCTGTTTCATACTGGGAATATGTGTTTTGAGAAACGTTCAAAATCTTTGCTATATCTTTTTGCTTTATATCTCTATCTTCTCTTATTTCCCGAAGATTTTTAAATTTCACAATTATCACCTCGAAAATATTATACAATATCTGCAACAAAGATATTGACATTTATCTGTAATACAGATATAATATTGTCATAATAATCATTTTGGGAGGTCTTTATGATCAAAATACTTGAAGAATTATGGTACGGAAATCTATGCCCGATTGAAAACTACCGTGAATCGAGTGAACAGATGTCGGATCTTATAGAATACATACGCAAGCACAGAAAAGATCTGAAAGAC
>JAZNXR010000050.1:0-39792 GCA_045593985.1 Eubacteriales bacterium | reverse complement strand
CGTGGTATCGTTTTTGAGCGTCTTATCGTCCGTAGATGTATTGCCATCCGGTGTGGACAGTTCCTCAAGCGTTGCGCTGAACGGAGTGGAAGCTGAGGTCGTTTGATTTTCGTCAGTAGTGGAGGCACCGCCACTCAAGTCGAACTCAATGTCACACGAGGCGAGTGCCAGAACAAGCAATAAGCTCAATGCCGTGCAGATCAGTTTTTTCATACTTTTCTCCTTGTAGAAAAAGCCGCAAGGATGCCCTTGCGGCTTTGAATTGCGGTCAAAACCGCGAAATTGGTCGGAATGACAGGATTTGAACCTGCGACATCCTGCTCCCAAAGCAGGCGCGCTACCAACTGCGCTACATCCCGAAAATATTAGATTTACTGTTCTTGACGAACGTCGATTTCTGCTTTGTCGGCCCTGCTTGCGGTGCCCAAAATTCTATTCTCGCATTCGCTCGAAGAATTTTGACCGCTGCGCCAAGGTCGCACTCGCTTCATCCGCCCCCGGCGGCGCTCATGCTCCTTGCCCAAAGCAGGCGCAGCCCCTGCACTTACTTTGTAAGTGCTGCGCTACATCCCGATTACTGATATATTCTACACTAAATCAGCATTTTTGTCAATATGATTTTTGCTCACTCATATTTCCTTTTCGCATAAGATGATAACAGCGGTTTACCGCAAATAAAGCAAAGGAAACAAAGTATGGAAAGAAACAGATACCCTCGCAGAGGGCAGTCGTGTCCCATGGCTCGGCGTGAAGCTGCTGTGCCGAATTGCGACAGCGAAAACTGCCTATGCGTTAGTCAGCCAATATCTCTCGGAATATCCTACACCAAGAAACAGGTCTTTGGAAAGCTGTATTCGCCTTGTGATGGCTGGCGGATCGGCACGATTTTTCCCGACCTTGATAAGCCATACCATGCGGGAGGTAATAAAAGATGAACTTCAATACGAACACTGAACGAACATCGAAAAGGGAGCTACTTCATGCGATTGGCGAAGTTAGCTTCGTCCTCGATGATCTTCGCCTCTATCTCGACACCCATCCCGACTGCGCCGAGGCGCTTGCTATGTTCACGGAATACCAGAACAAGCGTGAAGCTCTCGTTCGCCAATTCGAAAAGAGCTATGGCGCAATTAACTCCTACGGCCCAAATGAGGCAGACACCTGGGTTTGGAACAAAGACGGATATTTAGCAGGGAATGAGGTGAACTGACATGTTTAGCTACGAAAAAAGATTACAGTTTCCCGTTAATATAAAGACGCCGAATGCGCGGGCGGCAAAGGTCATACTCAGCCAGTATGGTGGCCCTGACGGTGAGCTTGGCGCATCTTTACGTTATTTCTCGCAGAAATTCGCAATGCCTTATCCCCGTGTTGCGGGGCTTCTCAATGATATCGCGACCGAGGAGCTTGCTCACCTTGAAATGGTGGGAACGATCGTTCAGCAGCTTACGAAAAACCTTTCGACAGACGAGATAATTCGTCAGGGATTCGATGCATTTTACGTCGATCACACCCTCGGCGTTTATCCGGCTTCTGCGGCGGGCGTGCCGTTTACTGCGGCGTATTTGCAGTCGAAGGGTGATCCTATCACCGATCTTACCGAGGACATGGGAGCAGAGCAGAAGGCTCGCACGACTTATGATAACATTCTTAAGCTCGTCGATGATCCCGACGTAATCGCTCCGATACGCTTCCTTCGTCAGCGTGAGATCGTGCATTTCCAGCGCTTCGGCGAAGCACTCGGCATGGTGCAGGATCAGCTTGACAGTAAAAATTTCTACTATTTCAACCCTGCCGACAAGCGCGGTTGCTGAAAAAAGAGCCCGAGAGGGCTCTTTTTTGCTTTAGCGAGTATATTTCTTTTTGAATTCAAGCGGCGACATACCGTAGGCTTCGGAAAATGCAGTTGTGAATTTGCTGTGACTCGAATAGCCGACAAGGGAGGCTATTTCCGAAACTGAAGCGTTTGTTTCGGTCAAAAGCTTAGCCGCCTTTTCCATTCTGTGCTCCTTTATGTGCGCGGCAATTGAGCAGCCGTAGGCGCTTTTGAACTTCAGCTTCAGCGTTGTCGGATTCATAAGAAATTTGCGCGAAAGCTCCTCAATCGTGAATCTTTTGTCAAGATTATCGAGCAGGTAGCGGTGGATTTCAGCCATTGCTTCATCTGTATGCTTGTGTTCGCAATTATCGCATTTATGCTCGTTATTTGTCGGACAAGCACTCTTCATGATTTTTTCAATAGTCAGATGCATCAGCCTTGACCTATCGTTGCTTGACGCCTTATAATACACCTCCTTGCCCTTTTTTTGAGAGATTATAAGGTCGGCGTCCTTCAAAAATTTGATATGATGGGAAACCGCAGGGCTCGAAACGTCAAGAATATCGGCAAGGTTGATAATGCATTCCTCGGTGTGACACAAAATCCAAAACAGCTGTAATCTTGTCGGATCGCAAAGAAGCTTTAAAAGCCCTGCAACGGTCAAAAAATTATCGCCGCTCGGAAGGCTTTTTAGAATTTTATCGGTATTTCCGTGATGCTCGTGAGGCAAGCTCATAAATCTGCTCCTTTTAGAAATCTTTTTGTTCCAAAAAGCAATAGTCGCTTCTTGAAAATTGACAGGTTGTGACAGTTATATTATAATACAATCAGAACGATTAAACAAGCATTTAATCGAAAAAGGAGAAAAATTTATGAAAAAATCATTTGCTATTGAGGTTGACTGCGCAAACTGCGCAAATCTTTGTGAGGGTGCTGCGGCTAAGGTTGACGGCGTAGTGTCGGTTACCGTCAATTTTATGACGCAGAAAATGATTATTGATTTTGCTGACGGTGCAGATGAAAAAAAGGTTTTGAAGGCGATTTTTAAGGCTTGCAAAAAAATCGAGCCCGATTTTAATATCGAATTTTAACTTGAAATGACAAGAAAGCAAAGAAAAAACTTAATAAGGATCATAATTTCGTCGGTTCTCATAGTTATATTTAATATCATTCCGATAACGGGAATTATCAGAGCCGTGCTGTTTCTTTCCTGCTATCTGATTATCGGATATGATATTCTGATAAAAGCAATCAGGGGCATTTTGAACGGCAGAATTTTCGACGAAAATTTCCTTATGGCGATAGCGACCGTCGGCGCAATTGCGCTCGCAATTTACGCTAAAACAGGCGATTACAACGAAGCGATCGCGGTTATGCTTTTCTATCAGATCGGCGAGCTTTTCCAAAGCTACGCTGTTGGCAAGAGCAGAAAAAACATAGCATCTTTGATGGATATTCGCCCCGATTATGCTAATATTGAAATAGACGGCAAGCTTACCGAGGTTTCACCCGACGAGGTGGAGGTCGGAAGTGAGATAATTATTAATCCGGGCGAAAAAATACCGCTTGACGGCGTTATACTGTTCGGCTCATCGTCGCTGAATACAAGCGCCTTGACCGGCGAGAGTCTGCCCCGTGACGTTAAGGTCGGGGACGAGGTTGTAAGCGGCTGCATAAATTTAAGCGGCGTTTTGAGAGTTAAGACAACAAAGGCGTTCGGCGAATCTACCGTTTCAAAGATTCTTGACCTCGTGGAGAACGCAAGCAACAGGAAAGCAAAATCCGAAAACTTCATTTCAAGATTTTCGCGCATATATACGCCTGCCGTTTGCATCGGCGCATTGGCGCTTGCGGTTTTGCCGCCGCTTGTTTCGATGGCGCTCGGATATCCCTCGCTTTGGAGCAAATGGATATACAGAGCGCTGACTTTCCTTGTGATCAGTTGTCCTTGCGCCTTGGTCGTAAGTATTCCGCTCAGCTTTTTTGCGGGAATCGGCGGAGCAAGCAAGGAAGGCATCTTGATCAAGGGCTCAAACTACCTTGAAACGCTTGCGAAAACCAAATACGTTGCTTTTGATAAGACGGGAACCTTGACCGAGGGCGTATTTGAGGTTGTCGATATTCACCATAGCCCGATGCCCGATAGCGAGCTTCTCGAATATGCCGCACTTGCCGAAAGCGCAAGCACGCATCCTATCAGCCGAAGCCTTATCAAGGCTTTCGGAAAAGAGCTTGACCGCGAAAGAGTAGGAGAGGTTGAGGAAATCAGCGGCTACGGAATAATTGCGGTGATCGACGGAAAAAGGATCGCCGTCGGTAACGGTAAGCTGATGGAGAAAATCGGCATCGTGCATAAGGACTGTCATACGGTAGGTACTATCGTTCACGTTGCTATTGAGGGCGAATATGTCGGACATATTGTCGTTTCGGACGTAATCAAGGCAGATTCCGTTCGTGCGATTGAGGAACTGAAAAAAGCGGGAATCAAGAGAACGATCATGCTGACGGGCGACGGTGACGAGGTGGCGAAGGAGGTCGCATCGAAGCTCAAGATCGACAGCTACTTCAGCGGGCTTCTTCCGTCGGATAAGGTTAATAAGGTCGTAGAAATAATAGGCACAAAAAAAGAGTCGGAAAAGCTCGTTTTTGTCGGAGACGGCATAAACGATGCACCGGTGCTGTCCCTTGCGGATATTGGTATAGCGATGGGCGGCGTTGGCAGCGATGCGGCAATTGAGGCTTCTGACATCGTGCTTATGGACGACAATCCGCTGAAAATCTCAAAGGCAATAAAGATTTCAAAAAAGTGTCTGTCGATCGTTAAGCAGAATACATGCTTTGCAATCGGCATTAAGCTTGCCTGCCTGATTTTGGGCGCTGTCGGAGTAGCAAATATGTGGCTTGCGATTTTCGCCGACGTCGGCGTAATAGTGCTTGCTATATTAAACGCCATTCGTGCATTGAACGTAAAGAAGCTGTAATAGAATAATAAAAAGGCTCCGAAAGGAGCCTTTTTGTTTCGTAAAATGTTTCACGAAAATATGTAGGGCGGGGGCAAGCTCGGAACCCCCAAAGCTCGCTGCGTTCGCTTCGGGGAACCCCCCGCACTCCCGCCGCAAAAAAGCGATGTTACATTTCTCTCGAAACGGCGGCACCAAGGCACCGCCCTATGAAAAGTCGGATCGTAGCCATGTCGTTCTGTGAGCCAAGGAGTTGCAACCTAGAGTTGTCTTCCTAAGACCGCTTGGCCTCCGACTTCGTTCGCTTCGGGGAACCCCACGCACTCCCGCCGCAAAAAAGCGATGTTACATTTCTCTCGAAACGGCGGCACCAAGGCACCGCCCTACGAATAACGTTGCGGATAGGATAAGGCAAAAATCGACAATACGATATTGACAAAACCGCTTCACCGTGATAAAATGAAAATGCCAAACGAACTTAATATACAGAAATCAAGGGGTATTTTTATCTTTTTTAGGGGATAAGTATATCTTTTTTTCGCACACTTACATTATTGAATTTGATAAAATGCAAATTCCATATATGTGAGTGTGTAAAATACCCATTCTGTATAAGTTTGTTTGGCGACAACCGGAGTTTGCGTTTTTGTGCGTCAGCTTCGGCTGGCGCACTTTTTTATTTTATAGGAGGTTGAATAATATGTTCAACAACATCGGCGGAAAAATAAAAACACTTGCAAGCGTTATAACCTGGATCGGTATTATCTGCTCCATAGTAGGCGGCGCGACAATGATGGGCTTCTTATTTCCTCTGCCCGGATTGCTGATTATGATCGTCGGTTCACTCGCTTCTTGGATATCTTCGTTTTTGCTTTATGCTTTTGGACAGCTCGTTGAGAATACGGACAAACTCGTAAATACGCGCGGCGGATATGCTCCGAGCAGTCAGCACGTGAATTATCAGTCTGGCGGTCAGCCAACTGGCTACCGGCAGAACGCTCCCCAACCCGCACCCGTGTACAGCGAGACGGGGCTGACTCTTTCAACTCTTGAGAAGTGGAGAAGCGAGGGCGTCATATCAGAAGAAGAGTATAATTTGCTTGTAGAACAAAGGCGCAATCCTTAACTGATTGACGGAGGCATAAGCGATGAAAAAGAGTAAAAAAGGATATCGCATAGCGGTTATTGTTTTGTCATTAATATATTTGGCAGTATTAGTGGTTGAGGGCATATTATATTCAAAGCATGCATGGTATAATTCTTGGCATTACGTTTTGAATGTAGAGATGCTTCCTACTGTTGCAGTAATTCTTTTGGTAATACACAGTATAATTGTCTACAAAAATAAAAACTTGTTCGCGCTTCCGGCAATCTCCGCTTTGATATTAGCCGCCGCAAGTGCGTTTACGGATATTTATAGCAATGTTTTGATTCCACCAAGATACGAATATTTGGCAATGGTAGGATATGATATGACGGGATATAAGCCGTGGTTTTGGACTGCTACGGGACAGTTGGTTTCTGCCGTGCTTTATCTGGCAATCGCAATAATTATCATTGCGAGATTTAAGTGTCCTACCGTAGTGTTATTGACTTCTTTGGCTTTGGGAGTGTTCTCTTCGGTTGCTAATGGCTTGTCAATTTTTGAGTACTGTCAGTACAATTATGCTGATATGAATACATACATGGTTATAGGTATAGCGGGTTGCGGTTTGATTCTTGAGTTTGTTGTTGCTATGTTCTTTGTTGCATTGGCGATATACCGTATGAAAAACTCACCGAAAAAGCTTTACGCCCGTTCAATTGAAGAACGGCTTCATGATGCGCAGAATGAGTTTAGCAGTGGAAGAATCACCGAGGAAGAGTATGCGGAAAAGCGCAAACAAATTATTGCAAGCATTCATATAAAAGAGAATGTAATAGATGATTTCAAAAATTATGGGGAAGAATAATGTGCATTTGTTCCGAATCCCAAGGTAATGAGTAATTGATCAAATTAAAAAATCCACCCGTTCGGGTGGATTTTTAACTATGTTATTCTCCCAGTATCATCTCTGCAACTATCGGCAGCATATCGAGCGACGGAATTTCGTAATCAGGAACTATTTCGGGATCACGGTCGTAGCCGCGCAGGTTATACCAAACGGTCGTGATGCCTGCGTTTTTGCCACCCTGAATGTCGGACGTCAAGCTATCTCCGACGATGAAGCAGTCGGAACGGTCGAGGTCACCTATCAGCTCGAAGCATTTGTCGAAAAACTTCGGATTCGGCTTATCGTAGCCGACTCTTTGAGAGATAAATATCTGCTCGAAATATTTGCCGATGCCGCTTAACGCGATCCTTCCGTCCTGCACCTTTGCAGTACCGTTTGAAACGACGAAAAGGCGGTATTTTTGCGAAAGTTCGGTAAGCAGCTCCTCGGCGCCGTCAAGGTAAAAATAGCTCTGTGAGAGGGCGTTTTCGTAACCGCTTTGCACCTTTATAGGATCGCATGTAAGACCGAGGTCGGAAAAGAATATTTCAAAACGGCGGTATAGCACCTGCTCACGGGTTAGCTCGCCTTTTTCGAGGAGCTTCCACTGTGAAAGGTTGACCTTCGAGTAGTGCTTTATCATCTCGTCAGTCGGCGTAACGCCGTTTTCGGACAGCGTTTTGCGAAGGGCAACGTCCTCCGAACGGTGAAAATCAAGGAGGGTATCGTCGAGGTCAAAAAGTATTGCTTTCTTTTTCATATCAAAGCAGGGTAATTCCGTTCTCGGCGCAAACACGGAGCGTTTCGTCATCCCAAACGGAGGACTGAACCTCGCCTATGTGTGCCTTATGCAGAAAGAACATACACATTCTCGACTGACCGATACCGCCGCCTATCGTATAGGGAAGCTCGCCGTTAAGAAGTGCTCGGTGGAAGGGAAGCTCGGCTCTCTCCTCACAGCCCTTTATCTTAAGCTGGCGCATAAGAGCTTCCTCGTCAACACGAATACCCATTGACGAAAGCTCAAGAGCAATGTCGAGAAGCTCATAATAAACAATTATATCACCGTTCAGCGACCAATCGTCATAGTCTGGCGCACGGCCGTCATGAGGTCTGCCCGATTTAAGAGCGCCGCCTATCTGCATAAGGAAAATTGCGCCGTATTCCTTCGCCGCCTGGTATTCTCGTTCCTTTGCGGTGAGGTCAGGATACTTATCTTCAAGCTCCTGCGAGGTTATAAAGGTGATCTTTTCGGGAAGCAGACGCTTTGCGAATGCATAGTCGTCAGCCACGTGCTTTTCGGTGTGTCGAAGCGCCGCATAAATCTTTTTGACTGTCGATTTGAGCGTCTCGACTGTTCTTTCTTCTTTCGAAATGATTCTCTCCCAGTCCCACTGGTCGACGAACACGGAGTGAATGTTATCAACGTCCTCGTCACGGCGGATAGCGTTCATATCGGTATAAAGACCTTCGTTCTCGCCGAAGCCGTATTCCTTAAGAGCATTACGCTTCCATTTAGCGAGGGAATGAACGATCTCGGCATCGCTGCTTACGCCCTTTATATCAAATTTTACAGCACGCTCAACGCCGTTCAGGTCGTCGTTAAGACCAGAGCTTGACGTGACGAAAAGAGGTGCCGAGACTCTGATCAGGTCGAGCTGAATTGCAAGGTCACGCTCGAAAAAGTCCTTCACCTTTTTTATTGCCATCTGCGTCTGACGCGGATTCAGTATTGATTTGTAGCCTTTCGGAATATATACGCTCATAGCTTGCTCCAATTAAATTAAATCTTTTTATATTCTACTATATTAAAGCGAAATTGTCTATACTTTTTTGAAAAATTGAAAATAGTATTGAAAAAAAGGTCGATATGGTGTAAAATAAATGCAACGAAATTTTATGCGAGGGCATTAAAATGTCAAAGAAAGCAATAATAATCGTAAATCCCGTTGCGGGAAAAATGAAGATAAAGGAAGACCTGCCGAATATGCTCGTAATGCTGAAGGCGCAGGAATACGAGACGAAGGTCTATATTACGAAGGCACACGGCGATGCGGCAAGGGTTGCCGAGAAATTCGGAAAAACCAGAGATCTTATCGTTTGCTGCGGCGGCGACGGAACGCTCAACGAGGTCATCAGCGGACTTCTTAAAATTGAAGAAAAGCCGACCCTTCTTTACTATCCCTGCGGAAGCACGAACGATTTTGCTTCAACGCTCGGCTTAAAGAGAAATCCCGTCGAGGCGGCTGCCGACATTGAAAACCGAGAGGTTATGGATCTTGACATCGGAATGTTCAACGGCGAGCTTAACTTCTCATATATTGCATCGTTCGGAATTTTCGTCAAGGCTTCTTATTCTGCTCCCCAGAAGGTTAAAAACCTTTTCGGCCACTTTGCCTATGTTCTTGAGGGCGCAAAGGAGCTTCCTACGATCGGAAGATCATATCACACGAAGGTGGTTTATGACGGCGGCGAAATCGAAGGCGATTACGCTCTTGTCGGAGTTACAAATTCGACCTCGGCAGGCGGCGTTCTGAAGCTTTCAAAGGATGACGTAAGCTTGTCTGACGGTCTTTTTGAGGTGCTTCTTGTTAAGGGCATTAAGAGCCCGACAGACCTTTATGAAACTGCAAAGCTTCTTCTTGAAAAGAAGACCGACGGCGAAAGGGTAACGCTTCTGCATACTGCAAAGGTTCATATCGAATGTGAGGAAGCTCCCGCTTGGTGTACCGACGGCGAGTTTGCGGGCAATCACGCATCGGTTGACGCAGAATGTCTGCAAGGCGCAGTAAGAATACTAATTTGATTTTTTGCATATACTTCCTTCATAAACCGAAACGGAGTATATATGTCAAGGGCAAAAAAACTCATTCGACAGTCTGTCGGAATGGTAAAACGGATAAACAATTGGCTTGAGAAGCACCGAATCAGGGTTTATGCTTCTCAAGCCTCTTTTTTTCTTATAATTTCGGCATCACCTATGCTGATTTTCGTTCTTTCGTTTTTCGGAAATTTTATGCCGATGGGCGGAGAAATGCATACCTTTATCGCAGGGGTTTTCCCCAACAGCCTTATTCCTTACGCCGAGCGGATTCTGTCCGAAATAAACGAAAAATCGAACATTTCGCTCCTTTCTGTCAGCGCCCTCGCACTGCTTTGGTCGGCGTCGAGAGGTATTCGAGGAATAGGCGAAGGAATAAGAAACGTGTACGGCGCGGAAAAGGATCGTTTTTTTATAGTTTATATCCTCAAATGTGTCGGGATTACGCTTTTATATATCTGCTCCGTCATGCTTGCGCTGATCTTCTGGGTTTTCGGAGATATTATTCTTTCTTCAATGCCGAATCTGCAATATATCGGTGCGATAAAGCTGCTGAACAGCTCGGCGATTTTTATTCTCATAAGCGGCGTTTTCAGCCTGACCTACCGTGCTTTCGGAGGAAAGGGAAGGGTTGAAATCAAAACCGCGCCGGGAGCGCTTTTGAGCGCCGCCATGTGGTTTGTGTTTTCGTTACTGTTTGAATACTATATCGAGCATTTCGGACGGTATTCTTACGTTTACGGAAGCCTTGCGTCAATGATAGTCCTTATGCTTTGGCTGTATTTCTGTATGGAGATTTTGCTTATTGGGGCGGGAATAAACCTGCTTTTAAGCCGAAAGCACCGTCTTGTATAAATTGGGAGCGAAAACGCCGCGCTTTGGCGGCCTTTTTCGCTCCTTGCTTTATTTTTGGTTGACATTTGCGCTATAATATAGTATAATAATCATAATTATACCGTACAATGGGAGATTTGTACCCTTTAATGAGAAATACATTCAAAATTCTTGCTCTCGGCGATATCACGGGAGCGTCTGCATCGGAGAAGGTTTGCAGATATCTTAAGAAGCTGAAAACCGAATACGAGATAGACTTCACGGTGGCAAACGGAGAAAATGCTGCGGCGTATAACGGGCTTGACCGTTCGACGGCCGAGCTTCTTCTCGGCGGCGGAATTGACGTGCTTACATCGGGAAATCACGTTTTCCAAAAGCGTGAGATGCTGACATATATCGACGAGAATCCATATATCATTCGCCCGGCGAATTATCCGCTTGGCACGCCCGGAAAGGGAAGCTTTATTTTCGAAAGCTTCGGATTCAGAATTCTCGTCATGAACGTGCTCGGCACGACATACCTTGAAGCAAATTCCTGCCCCTTTGCGGCGATCGAAAAAATACTGTCGGAAAACGACGGACAGTACGACCTCTCGATTCTCGATATTCATGCCGAGGCAACCTCGGAGAAGCTCGCACTTGCCAATTACTTCGACGGCAGAATCGACATAATCTACGGAACTCATACTCACGTCCAGACCTCCGACACCAGGTTTTTCCCGAAGGGGACGGCATATCTTACCGACCTCGGAATGTGCGGCCCTATCGATTCGATTCTCGGAGTTGACGTTCAAAAGGTCATCGAGAAGTTCCGCACTCATCTCCCGGTGCGCTTCGAAACGCCCGAGGGCGAATGCGAAATAAACGGTGCGGTCTTTACCTACGACCGTGGGCTTAAAAAATGCACGGGCATCGAGCTTGTTCGAGTCAATATCGGATAATATTTACGGTTAGTTAATCAAGTATTGGGAATTTTATAAGATTTCCCCGTTATAATTGATACATTAAGCAAATTAGCAAAAGGAAAAAATAATGCAGAAATATATCGAAAAAGTGGAGGCAGTACGCCTTCCCGTAGTAGTTTTAAGAGGAATAATACCTTTTCCGTCGGTGCCGATGAGCTTTGAGCTTACCGACGAAAGGGCAATGAGTGCATGCGAGGATGCCGAAAACGGTGACGGACTTATCTTTATCGTTTCACAGGCAGACCTTCGCGAGGATACGCCGACTCCCGAAACGCTCTTCAAGGTGGGCTGTGCGGCAAAAATAAAGCAGACTGTACGTCTGCCTGAGGGCTCGCTTAAGGTTTTCGTAATGGCGTATTGCCGTGCAAGCGTCGTATCGTATTACTATGACAGTAAACGTCTTTACGCAGATCTGCTCTGCAAAACGATATCGACAGAGAATAACGGCGGCGTTAAGGGCGAGGCTCTTATCATGGAAATGCAGGATGCATTTGAAAGGCTCGCAGCCTATCTTCCCAAGCTCGCCCCCGAAATGACGGCAACCCTTAAATCAATAACGAATCCCGGTATGCTTGCCGATTTTATAGCTTGCAACGTTCTGCTTAACTATAAAGATAAGCAGGCAATTCTTGAAGAATACAGTCCGCTGAAAAGAGCCGAGCTTGTTTGTGTTCTCATGGAAAGAGAAAGCAGAGTGCTTGGAACCGAAATGAAGATACATAAGCGTGTTCGTGAGCGTCTTGATCGCAACCAGCGTGACTATTACTTGAAAGAGCAGCTGAAGGTCATCAAGGAGGAGCTTGGCGAGGGCGACGAGGAGGATGACGAGGAAATCGTCGAGTACAACAAGCTTATTGCCGAAGCGGATCTCCCGACCGAGGTTCGTGAGAAGCTGACGAAAGAGGTCAAAAAGCTTGCAAAGATGCCTTATACCTCGGCTGAAAGCTCGGTGACGAGAAATTATCTCGATCTTTGCCTTGAGCTTCCTTGGGGCAAAAAGAGCATTGACAGAGTTGACGTTGCCACAGCGAGAAGGATCCTTGACGACGATCATAACGGTCTGAACAAGGTCAAGGAGAGAATACTTGAGTTTATCGCAGTCAAGCAGATGACACCTTCTCTTAAAAATCAGATTTTGTGTCTGATAGGCCCTCCCGGAACGGGTAAAACCTCAATTTGCGCTTCGATCGCCAGAGCTATGAATCGCAAATACGTCAGAGTTTCCCTTGGTGGTGTCCGTGATGAAGCGGATATAAGAGGACACAGAAAGACCTACGTTGCGGCGATGCCGGGACGAATCATAACTGCCATAAATCAGGCACAAACGCTTAATCCCGTAATTCTTCTTGATGAGGTGGATAAGCTCACAAGAGATAGCCACGGCGATCCCTCGTCGGCGCTTCTTGAGGTGCTTGACAGCGAACAGAATAAGGCGTTCCGTGATCACTTTGTGGAGCTTCCCATTGACCTCTCCGACTGTCTCTTTATAGCGACGGCAAATGATATCGAAAATATCCCCCGTCCGCTTCTTGACAGAATGGAGGTCATTGAGCTTAAGATATATACGCGCCATGAAAAGCTTGCTATTGCGAAGGATCACCTTATTCCGAAGCAAATGAAACGTCACGGGCTTAATAAGCGTATGCTGAAAATTTCTGACGGCGCGGTATTTGAGCTTATCGACTTCTATACTCGCGAGGCGGGTGTCCGTAACCTCGAAAGAGAGCTTGCATCTCTTTGCCGTAAGGTTGCAATGAAGCTCGTTGAGAGCGAAACCAAGTCGGTTAGAATTACAGAGAAAAATCTTAAGGATTATCTCGGACAGAGAAAGATAACTCCCGATGCCCTTTACGAATCCGATGAGGTCGGCGTTGTGAACGGTCTTGCTTATACCGAGGTCGGAGGAGATCTTCTCCGAGTTGAAGCGGCGGCAATGCCGGGTAGCGGTAAGGTCGAGCTGACAGGCTCGCTCGGTGACGTTATGAAGGAATCCGCAAGAGCTGCGATCACCTATATTCGCTCACATTCTGCCGAGCTTGGAGTTGATCCCGATTTCCATAAGACGAAGGATATACATATTCACGTTCCCGAGGGCGCAATCCCGAAGGACGGCCCCTCTGCCGGTGTTACTATCGTAACGGCGCTTGCTTCGGAGCTTTCGGGCAAGCCTGTCCGCCGTGATGTTGCGATGACGGGCGAGGTTACCTTGCGTGGCCGTGTTCTTCCGATCGGAGGACTCAAAGAGAAAACCATGGCGGCGTACAAGGCAGGAGTCAGGACGGTGTGTATTCCGAAGGAAAATGAAAAGGATCTGAACGATATTGATCCTATCGTCAGAGAAGCCATTGAATTTATCCCTTGCTCAACCGTTGACAGGGTATTGGATGTGGCAATAATCAGATAAGCGGTGTAAAACAGTGAAGATAAATATACAGAATTCCTCTCTCGGCTTGACTGCGGGACTTGTTTCGCAGTTTCCTCGAGATAACCGACCGCAGATAGTTTTTTCGGGACGTTCAAACGTCGGAAAAAGCTCGCTTATAAACACTCTGCTGGGTAGAAAAAATCTCGCCCGTGTAAGCTCTGCTCCGGGTAAGACGATAACCGTGAATTTCTACGATATCGATAAGAAAATATGGTTTGTCGATATTCCGGGCTACGGCTACGCCAAAAGAGACTTCAAGGACAAGAAAAGATGGTCGGCATTAACCGATAATTTTCTTTCAAGCCCTTGCGAAAAGCGTCTCATTCTTCAGCTTATCGATATGAAGGTCGGCCCGACCGAGGACGACTATATGATGCTCGATTGGCTGGACGAGAGCGAAACGCCATACGTTATCGTCGCAACGAAATGCGACAAATTAAATAAAACGGATTTCAACGCTAACAGGGAAGAGCTCTGTAAGCTCGGCCCCGTCATTCCGTTCTCATCTCTTAAGGGAATAGGAAAAGACGAGCTTTGGAAGACTCTGTTTGAATTTTTGGAGAGCTGATAAATGATCTTAAGTCTTATACGAGACGGACTGACAAGAGACGACCTTATAATGGTGCTTCTCACGTTTCCCGTCGTTCTGATATCGCTTGTTATCCACGAGCTTGCTCACGGATGGATGGCGAAAAAGCTCGGAGATCCGACGGCGAAATATATGGGCAGATTGACGCTGAATCCTCTTTCTCACCTTGATCCCATGGGAACGGTGTCGATGCTTCTTTTCGGAATCGGTTGGGCGAAGCCCGTGCCGATAGATCCGAGATATTTTAAAAATCCCAAAAAGGGAATGGCGCTTGTAGGTCTTGCCGGCCCCGTGTCGAATCTTTTGATCGCTTTTACGGCAACGCTTTTGCGTAGAGCGGCGATCGCGATTTACATTTATGTCCTTCCTGCATCGGCAATAACCGTTGCCTCGATCAAAATTCTTGAAATCATTGTCAACTTTTTCTACATTTTTGAGATACTCAATATCTCCCTTGCGGTATTCAACTTCATTCCCGTGCCGCCCTTTGACGGCTCGCGCGTGTTCTATTTCTTGTTGCCCGATAAGTATTATTTCGGAGTAATGCGCTACGAAAGACAGATAATGATGGTAACTATGCTTCTGCTTTTCGTTGGAGTTCTTGACATTCCGCTTTCTTACGCCCGCACGGGTATTATGAATCTTTTTGACTTTATATTTGGATTGGTTCCGTATTTATGAGTAATGAATTAAGCTTTCACCTCGAGGTGTATGATGGCCCTCTTGACCTTCTGCTCGGGCTGATAACGAAAAACAAGGTCGATATATACGATATACCGATCGCTCTGATTCTCGACCAATATATGCAATATCTCGATATGATGCGAGAAATGGATATGGAGATTGCGGGCGAGTTTATCGTTATGGCGGCAGATCTTATGCTGATAAAGAGCCGTATGCTTCTGCCGAAGCCTCAGATAGAGGGCGTTGAGGAGGAGGATCCGAGAGCGGCTCTTGCCCGTGCGCTCGTTGAATATAAGCGCGCAAAGGAAGCCTCGGTATATCTTCAGGATCAGTACGCAATTTATGCAGGAAGAATTGCAAAGGAGCCCGAGGTGCTTGATACTCGCTCCGATCTTCCCGATCATATTGATATTGATCTCCTCGGGCGAGCAATGCAGCGAGCGCTGATAAAAAACAGCCGACTGCCTGAGCTCGCAAAGGAGTCGGAAAAGGCGATTCGCCGCCTGCTTGCTGCGAAGGTCGTTCCTGTATCCGCAAAGATCATTGCCGTTATCAAGCATCTGCGCCGAAACGGCAGAAGTAATTTTGAGGACATTCTTCTTACTGCAAAATCGAGAAGCGAGCTTATTGCGATATTCTCGGCAACCCTTGAGCTTCTAAAGGTTCAAAGAATTTTTATGGAAAACGAAGAAGATACGGTATATTTAACACTTAATATGACTCACCTAAGAGAGGTAATGAATAATGGACAAGCAGGAACTGATACCGATAATTGAGGCGATACTGTTCGCCGCAGGTTTCCCTGTGAAATATGATAAGATAGCCGAAACGCTTGAAATTTCGGTGGACGAGCTTAAGGAAATTCTCGAAAGCGATGCATTCAAATACGAGGACAGAGGTATTCGCCTCGTTTGCTTCTCCGATTCCTGCCAGCTTTGCACAAACGAGCTTTACGAAAGACAGGTCAAGGACGCTCTCGGTATGCGACACGGCGGTGCGCTTTCGAATTCTTCAATGGAAACGCTTGCGATAATTGCCTATAATCAGCCTGTTACGAAGTCATTTATCGAGCAGGTAAGAGGCGTTGACAGCTCGTATGCTGTTACAACGCTTTGCGAAAAGCAGCTTGTTGAGGTCGTCGGACGTCTTGACGTTCCGGGTAAGCCTAATCTTTATGCTACGACCGAAACCTTCCTTCGTTGCTTCGGACTGTCCTCGCTTGACGAGCTTCCGAAGACCGAGGTTCTCGAAAGCACCTCGGAGGCAGAAACGGAGACGGCAGAAAACGCCGAGAATACCGATAACGGTACTACCGAAGAATAATTTTTGAAATTGCGAAAGGGGTGAGGCGATGACGACAATTATAATACTGCTCGGAATAGCCTTGCTTGTTTTGCTGGCGGTGCTGTTTGGGCCGATGATCCTCCTTTATATATTCGGCATCTTGCTTGCGCTGATTGCACTGGTGCTTTTGACGCCTATAACCGTTGATGTGAAGCTAAAGGACGAGTTTAGTGCATATCTGAAAGTCTGGTTTGTAAAAATCAAGCTGGCGCCTAAAACCGAAAAGCCGATAAAGCTTTCCGACTTTAGGATTGCACGCTTCCGAAAAAACAGGCTGAAGGAGCATAAGGAATATCTTCTTTCGAAAAGGAAATTAAACAAAAAGAAGATAGAATCCGAGGGTAAAAAGAAAAAGGAAAAGCCAAAGTACAGCTTGAAGGAGAATGTCAGATACGGCATTGACCTTATGCGACTTGCCGTTCTTCGGGCTATAAAAAAGTTCGGTAAGCATTTGAGAATAAGCCTGTATCATCTCCGCATTACCGTCGGAGGCAACGAGCCGGACAAAACCGCAATAGCTTACGGATATATTTGCCAGAGCGTATCTTATCTGACACAAATATTCGATAGGCATCTTAATATGAAATATCCCGGTAAAACCGAAAAACGAATATATGTCGGTGCGGATTTTACTTCCCCGAAAACGGAAATAGATCTGCATATAGCGTTCAAAATCAGAGCTTGGCAGTTCGTTTCGGTCGGTCTGAACGGACTTTTCGGCTATTTTGGCGTGCCGAAGCGAGTTCCTGAAATAACAAATGAAAATAAGCCTGCAAAGGCAGGTACGGAGGTATAAAATGTCAGAGAATAACAACATAGGCGAAATGATCAGAAAATCCCTTGAAGGAATACGTACGGTTGCGGATTCCGGCACAGTCCTCGGTGAGCCGATAAATACGAATAACGGAACGGTGATCATTCCCGTGTCCAAGATTTCGGTCGGCTACGCTTCGGGCGGTGTTGATTATCTTCCCAAGAGCGGCGATAAGGATAACCAGAAGCCCGCGAAGCCCTCGTCCCCCTGCTTCGGCGGTGGTGGCGGAACGGGAATTACCGTTACTCCCCTTTGCTTCCTCGTCGTTGACAAGGAAGGTAAAGTAACCACTCTTAACATAACGAATCCTGCAGCAGTTCCTGCGCCCGTTGGCGTGATCGATTCCGTTTCGTCGCTGCTTGATAAGGCGCCTGATACCATTGCGAAGATCAAGGATCTCTTTGCAAAGAAGGAGCCTGAAACTGCCCTTGATGACGAGGAGCTTCAGGCTGAGATCGACGAGCTGACAAAGGAGCTTGACGAAAAGGCAGAGGCAGAGCAGGCAAAAGAGGACAAAAAAGCGGCAAAAAAGGCGGCTAAAAAGGCTAAATAAGGCGTAAAACGCTCACTTTTGGCATATATTTTTTCCAACGGAGGGAAAAATATATGTTTAGAAAAACGGTACTTTTTTGCGTAATAATTGCAACATTTATCAGCGTTTTTGCGCCACTTTCGGCGCAAGGCGTTGAGCTTGATTTTAGCGTTTCTGCATCAAGCGCAATACTGATTGAGGCAGAAAGCGGACGTGTACTTTATCAAAAGGATGCGCACAAGCGTCGCCCGATGGCAAGCACGACCAAGATAATGACGGCGCTTATCGCCCTTGAATACGGCGAGCTTGATAAGGCGATAAAAATTCCCTGCGATGCGGTCGGCATTGAGGGCTCGTCCCTGTATCTGATTGAGGGCGAGAGCTTGACACTTCGTGAGCTGCTTTACGCTATGATGCTTCGAAGCGCAAACGATGCCGCAGCGGCGATTGCTATTGAGATCGGCGGATCTGTTGCGGATTTTGCCGAGATGATGAACGAAAAGGCAATTGAAATGGGGCTTACCGATACCCATTTCGACAATCCGCACGGGCTTGACAGCGACGAGCATTATACTACTGCTTATGAGCTTGCGCTTATTACTGCAGAGGCTATGAAGCATGACGTTTTCTGCGAGATAGTCTCGACTTACAAAAAGACGCTGCCGCTTAACGGAGTGGCTGACAGGCGGCTCGTTGTCAATCATAATCGGCTTTTGCGCACATACGACGGCTGTATTGGCGTCAAAACGGGATTTACGAAGAAGGACGGACGGTGTCTTGTGAGCGCCGCAGAGCGTGACGGAATTACCCTTATTGCCGTGACGCTGAATGCGCCGAACGACTGGAACGACCATAAAAGGATGCTTGATAGTGGCTTCGATACTCTCAAGCGGGTGAAGATAAGCTCTGACGGTATTGAGGGATATTTACCGACTGTTGGGGCAAAATGCGATATGATAAAATACGGTGCTGTCGGGGAAAGCTATGCGATTCTGCCGAAGGATTCGGGGGAGCTTCGGGTTGTTATCGAGCTTCCGAGATTCGTTTTTTCGCCTGTGAAGAAGGGTGATGTTATTGGTCGCGCGGTGTTTTACGACGGTGAAAAAGAGGTTGCATCATTACCTATCGAGGCACTTACCGATGCGCCGAAAAGAAAGGTCAAAAAGACCTTCTGGCAGTGGCTTTTGGGGCTGTTTAGGTAGGAACCTTGTCCGCGAGATCCGAACGGCGTTGCCGTTCGCCCTGCGGGTTTCGACTGCGTCCGCCCGTTGTCATTCTGAGCGTAGCGAAGCGTAGTCGAACTGCGAAGCAGCGATTCGTAGAATCGGAATCTCGGGCGGACTTCGCTCAAGATGACCGCGGATTAAATGCCCCGATTATTTCAATATCTAGGATAAAAACATGGAAACTAACGAAATAAGAGTACAAAAATATGTAGCCGATTGCGGTCTTATGTCAAGACGCAAGGCGGAGGAAGAAATACTTGCAGGACGAATCAAGGTTAACGGCGAGCGAGTTGAGCAGGGAAGAAAGATAATTCCCGGTGTCGACCGAGTCGAATATCTCGGCAAGCCTGTCGAGATGCCTCGTGTTAAGAGATTCGTTTACATAATGCTGAACAAGCCGCGAGGATACGTTACGACTATGAGCGATGAGCTTGGCAGAAAATGTGTAGCTTCGCTTGTCAGCGACGTCGGCGAGAGGGTTTATCCCTGCGGACGTCTTGACCTCGATTCCGAGGGGCTTCTGATAATGACGAATGACGGCGAGCTTGCAAACAAGCTTATGCATCCTGCGCATCATATACCGAAGCTCTATACCGTAAAGGTCAAGGGCAAGGTCACGGAGGATCAGCTCAAAAAGCTCAATAAGCCGATGATGATCGACGGCTACGAGACCGTTCCTGCCGAGGCGAAGATCCTTTCGCTCCATGAGGAGGAAAGCTCGATCGGTATCACGCTCTACGAGGGCAGAAACCGACAGATACGCAAAATGTGCGAGCAATTAGGACTTACAGTTACCTCGCTCCGCCGTATCGCTATCGGTGCAATCACCCTCGGCAATCTTAAACCCGGAACGTGGAAGCGACTCACAAGAGCGCAGGTAGATTATCTTAAAAACTATAAATGAGAAAAGGACGGAATTATCCGTCCTTTTTGCATTGGGTAGTTTTGCCACGTTGTCTTGCCTTCCCCTTGGGGAAGGTGTCAACCGAAGGTTGACGGATGAGGTTAGCCGTCGCAGACGGCGTTACAAAAGCAAAGTTACTTTGATCTTAAAACGGATGCTTCGCATCCTAACCTCATCCACCGCTACCGCGGTCCCCCTTCCCCAAGGGGAAGGCTAATTGCGGTGCGTCGCACCCTGCAAAAAGCACCGTTTTGCGGTGCTTTTTAATTTTCTCTTTACTTTTTCGACAGGGTGTGATATACTGTCTTTGCCAAACAATTACGAATAATCTTCTAATATGGGGAAACAATACCTTGAAAAAGGGCGTTTCTCTTTATTCTCATTCCCATATCGGAAGAGTAATTGTTTGGCGACAATGAGAGATTCGCTTTTTTAGTGTGTCTCTTATTGGGACACACTTTTTTAATTTTGGAGGGAGAAATGGCATCCTGCAGAAACTGTGGTCAGAATTTAGTTGAAGGGGCCAATTTTTGCTATAACTGCGGCACATCAGTCACGGTAGATGAGGAGTTGAAAAACGATTCGAAATCTGTGACTTCGTCGAAGCCGGCTTTTTGCGACAAAATGAAGGCAAAACTTAAAGGGCTTTGGCACAGATTAAGCGCTTTTGGGAAAATGTCTTCAATAAGTGTTTTTATTGCTGCCTTTTTAGTACTTGTTGCAATCTTATTTGACCGAATGCTGGCTGTTATTGCGGTGGCTATTCAGCTTGCCTTCGTTGTTGTTGCAATATTGATGAAAAAGAATGTTATTAGAGTTTCTAAAACTTGGATTTCTTATTTAGCGATTCTTTTATCTTTTGTGCTTGTTATTCCGTATTTTGCCCTTTTTAAAATAGATGTTCCTAATTATGACAAATATAATTGGGGCGATGTTGTTTTATCTGAAATGTTGCCTAAACCAGAGTCTCCTTATGGGAAAATTCTGTCGAACTCTAAGGAGCGTTTGACAATGCGATTGGAAAAGTCAACCAAGAAGCAATACAATAACTATATAGTAGCTTGCAAGAATAAAGGCTTTAGCGTTGATGCCGAAACAATAGGCGACTTTTTCTATGCATTCAATGACAATGGATGTAAATTAGCACTGGCCTATTCTGTCGATAATTCTGAAATTTACATTGCACTTGAAGTGGATATATCAAACGAAGAAAGCAATAACGGCAACAGTCAGCAAGATGGAAATAATCTGGATTATAGCGATGCTGAATCCTTTGAAAAAGCTCTCAACAACGGAACAAAGGTGAAAGGGAAAACGGTAAAATTTGTGGTCAATGAATACGAGCCAACCTCCGTGTTAGGCATAAATTGCTGGGCTGGCAAGCATTTGAATTTTATTTCCCAAACCCCTGTGGATGTTTCTAAAGGGGACACAGTAATCGGGCGAATTCTTAACGAACCCACGATATTTATGGATTCTTGGGTAATAGATTATGAGGTGCTGAGCATCGACAAAAAGAATGAGCCAGCGGGCTCGTCAACGAGCGAAACAACAGAGCCGTCCATCACGGAGCCGCCTGTAACGGAACCTTCTACTACGAAGGAACCTTGGCTGCCTGAACCGCCCGTTACGAAACCGCAAACAGAAGATCCTTCTACAACAGATTCCCCTGAGACATCAAATTATGCAAGCGCTCCGGATTCTTGGATGAACTTGTTGGAAAAGCATTACGAAGAAGTAAAAAAACAATTCGAAGATGCAGGATTTACTAATGTTGTCTGCGTGGCTCAAGAAGTTGACTATGACGAAAATAATGTTTTTGAGGGAAGTGTAGTCAATATTGCGGTTGGAGAAAACGGAGAACTCTGCACATTCAAAAAAGGTGCACAATGGCCTAAAAACGTCAAAATTCGAATTGATTATCGCGTGAAACCTACGAAACCTAATACAAGTAAGATCGTTTTGCCTAAAGAAACAAGCAAACTCGGGTTGGATTTTGATTCTAAAGGAGCAAACACGATATGTTATATCAATGTCGATGGCTTTTTGAATATACCGAAATTACAAACATGGGGTTCCGCGACGGTGACAGATGGTGTTGCTGAATATTTGGATTATCTAACTAGTTTAGGATTTACTGTTACCGTAACAAATAAAACACACGAATCGCCATGGGAAGGATTTGATAAGTATGATACGGAATTCAAGGTAACAGGTACGAATATTTCGTGGACAATGTCCTTGTATATCCAGTCGGAATATTACGTCGAATATGAACTGGATATTCATATCCAATAGTGATTTACAAATTCTTGGTTGGCTATAACACAAAAATCACCGCAGCGGCGGTGATTTTTGTGTTGATTTAATTTACCCCATCTGTCCGACGAGCTTCGTGCCGCCGAGGATATGGAAATGGAGGTGGGGGACTGTCTGGCAGGCGTCGGGGCCGCAGTTTGATACGAGGCGATAGCCGTTCGTTAAGCCCTCTTCTGCCGCGATTTTCGGTATCGTTTTGAAGATATGCGCTACGATCTCTGCGTTTTCCTCATTCACTCCGTCAAGGGAGGGAATATGCGTTTTCGGGATAACGAGAATATGCGACGGCGCCTGCGGAGCTATATCTCGGAATGCGAGGATCTTATCGTCCTCATAAACCTTATTCGACGGGATCTCGCCCGCTACTATCTTACAAAAAAGACACATTTTATTTTCCTTCTTTCTGCATTTTTATAGCTTAAAATCATTGACAAACGTATGATACTTTGCTATAATGGTTATGATTTTATTAGTATTATAACAAAACGGAGGATTTCTGTCAATGGTAGTAACAAAAGATTCAATCATCGGCGACGTTCTTGATTATGATGCAGGAACTGCACAGTTCTTCTTCGAGATCGGTATGCACTGTCTCGGCTGTCCCGCATCGAGAGGCGAAAGCATAGAAGCTGCCTGCATGGTACACGGCACCGATGCTGATGCGCTCATCACCAAGATCAACGATTATTTGAGCACAAAGTGAGCGATGGCTGTGACCTATTCGGTTACAGCCATTTGTTTTTGAACATGAAAAAAGAAATTAAGCTTGATCTGCGTTTAAGCACCGTTGCTTCTCTTGTGAGGCGTGGTGTAACGCTTTACGATATAGGGAGCGACCACGCATATTTACCGGTGTCGCTTCTGCTTGACTGCAAGATACCGTTTGCATACATTTGCGACATTGCAGAGGGGCCGCTTTCAAAAGCCGAAAAAACTGTAAAGGAATATAGTGTCGGCAATAGCTGCCTTCTTTGCTTATCCGACGGAATGAAGAATGTTACCGTCACGCCGCCCTGCGATATTTCGATTGCCGGAATGGGCGGTGAGCTTATCGCTTCGATAATTGACGCTTGCCCGGAGGTGAGAGATCCTGAGGTCCGCCTCGTTCTTCAGCCAATGACGAAGGCGGAGGAGCTTCGCTCGTATTTATCCGAAAACGGCTTTGATATCCTTTATGAAAAGACCGTTTTTGGGGGCAAGCCTTATACCGTAATTTCCTGCCGATACACGGGCGAAAAATACACGTTATCCGACCTTGAGCTTATTCTTGGCAGATCTGCGGCAAGAGATGAGGACGACGGCTTTTACCTTTTGGCGAAAAGCAAGCTTGATACTCTTAAAACGATCCTTGACGGAAAAAAGCGCGGCGGCGCTGATTATTCGCGTGAGGAAGCGCTTATAAACGAGATCACTGAAATTCTTGATAACGGAGAAAAATAATGAACGTCATTGACCTTTACGGACATTTACAAAATCTTATACCGCGTGAGCTTTCTTGCGATTGGGATAACGACGGAATTATGTGTATGCCGTCTCCCATGAAAGAGGTAAAAAGGGTGCTTCTTGCCCTCGATGCGACGGCGGGTGCAGTTAAATATGCGGCGGAAAACGGTTTCGATCTTATCGTGACGCATCATCCTATGATCTTCCGCCCGATAAAGAGCGTGACTGACGACAGGTTTATGACTCTTATAAAGAACGATGTTTCGGTTTTTTCTTTCCACACACGTCTTGATGCTGTTGAAGGCGGAGTTAATACTGCGCTTGCTGAGGTTCTCGGTCTATACGATACCGAGAGATTCGGAGATGACGGGCTTGGCGTTATAGGAAGCGTTGATGCGGTAACCGACCGTGATTTTGTCAAGGCGGCTAAGGAAAAGCTTGGTGCGCCCACTGCTGATGCGGTGCTTTTCGACAAAACGGTAACGAGGGTTGCGGTAGTCGGCGGTGACGGCGAGCATTACATATCTGCAGCACGCGCAGCGGGGGCTGATCTTTATATCAGCGGCCGCTTAAGCTATAACGATTTGACCGATGCTTCCCCATACGGAATGAGCATGGCGGCGCTCGGACATTTTTATACCGAAAATCCTGTGCTTGATAAGCTTGAAAAAGCGATAAAGGAAGCCGATTCGGAAATTTATACTGAAAAATTCGACTGCAACGTGATAGAAACTTTGTGAGGCAAAAAATGAGAAAAACAAAAATTATTTGCACTCTCGGCCCTGCATCCGAGACTGAAGATATAATAAGAGAGCTTATTCTTTCGGGAATGGACGTTGCGAGAATAAATTTCTCGCACGGCGAGTATTCCGAGCATAAAAAGAAGGTCGATATTATAAAAAAGCTCCGTGAGGAGCTTGGAACGCATACTGCGCTTCTTCTTGACACAAAGGGCCCCGAGGTGCGTCTTAAGAAATTTAAGAACGGCGAGGCGTTCCTCAAAACAGGCGACAGCTTTTCGCTTTACCTTACCGACTGCGAGGGTGACGAAAAGGGCGTTGCAATAACATACGTCGGGCTCTGGCGTGACGTTACGGTCGGAAGCCGAATTCTCGTTGACGACGGACTTATTGAGCTTCGTGTTGAGAGCGTTGACGAAAAAGAAATAAAGACAACCGTTCTTAACGGCGGCAGACTTTCTGACAAGAAGGGAATTAATGTCCCCGGTATCAAGCTTTCGATGCCTTTTCTTTCAGAAAAGGACAAGGAAGATATTGCCTTCGGTGTACGGGAGGGCTTTGATTTTATCGCTGCGTCCTTCACGCAGAGCGCAGAGGACATAAGAATGATGCGCGAGGAGCTTGAAAAGCACGGCTGCTCCGATATAAGAATAATTGCAAAGATAGAAAACAGCGCAGGCGTTGAGAATATAGATGAAATTCTCAACGAGGCGGATGGAATCATGGTCGCAAGAGGCGACCTCGGCGCCGAGGTGCCGATGGAGAATATTCCGATCCTCCAGAAGCAGCTTATTTCAAAGTGTTACAATGCGGGCAAGCAGGTTATAACTGCAACGCAGATGCTTGAAAGCATGACGCATAATCCCCGTCCTACCCGTGCCGAGATAACCGACGTAGCAAATGCAATTTACGACGGAACATCGGCAACGATGCTGTCGGGTGAAACCGCTATGGGCAAATATCCCATCGAAGCGGTCAGACGTATGGCTAAGATCGCAATCCGTACAGAGAGCGATATTGATTACAGAAAGAGATTTTTCGATAACAACTTTGGCGGGTTTACGAACGTAGCAGATGCAATTTCTCATGCGACCTGTACGACCGCACACGATCTCGGCGCTAAGGCGATTATTACGGTTACGACCTCGGGCTATACTGCAAGGCTTCTTTCCCGCTTCCGCCCGCAGACCGATATTATAGCTTGCTCGCCGTCAAAGCAGGCGTGCAGGCACATGAATATGTCGTGGGGCGTAATGCCGCTTTACGTTGACAAGGTTGCCGAAAGCTCGGAGGAGCTTCTCGAAATGGCGATAAACGAGTCGTATAAGAACGGTCACGTCGAATACGGAGATCTTGTTGTTATAACGGCAGGACTTCCTCTCGGCGTTTCAGGAACGACGAATATGCTGAAGGTACAGATTGTCGGAGACGTGCTTCTTGCCGGCAACGGAATCGTTAAAAAGTCGGTTTGCGGCAAGCTTTGTGTTTGCTCAACCGATGCAGAGGCACTTAAAAATTTCGAAAACGGTGACATTATTGTCATCCCGTCTGCATCCGATAAGATCATCAGTATTCTCCGCCATGCGAGCGCAATAATATGCGAGCGCGGAGGCGACGATTCCTACGCCGCAATAGTTGGAAAGACGCTCAATATTCCTGTTATCGTAGGCGCAGAAAACGCAACGAAGATTCTTAAGACCGGTACGACCGTTACGGTTGACGGAAAGCTTGGAATGGTATACTGCAACGAAAGGTGTATTATTTCCTGATGGAAATAAGAAAAAAGGACGGCTCGCTTGCTCCTGCGCATATAATTACGGGTGTTGCGGGTGAAAGAGTTGCCGAGGATTATCTGAAAACGAACGGCTATACGATCATTTGCCGTAACTACAAGCCGTATAATCAGGAGATCGACATAATCGCACAAAAGGATCAGTATATTGTATTTGTCGAGGTAAAGACGAGGCGAGAGGTCAAGAATCCCTATTCGAGACCTGCTGCTGCCGTCAATTCCAAAAAGAGAGCAAATCTTGCTCGCGCTGCTTCCTGCTTTATTAAAAACTTCCCGAGTGATAAGTTTTACCGCTTTGATGTAATCGAAGTCTATATCTGCTCCGACAGAAATACCGGAGAGGGAAGCTACAAGATAAATCACATGAAGGGCGTTTTCGGTGCGAAGGGAAGGATCTGGATCTGATATGAGACTTTTTGATCTCCACTGTGATACGCTGGGCGAGATATTTCGCCGTGGCGAAACGATGTTTGACAATACCTGCCATATTGAGCTGAATAAGGCGTTTTCCGCTCTTGAAGATTACACGCAGGTCATGGCGATATGGAGTGAGCATCATCTTTCGGATGATGAAAATTACGAGCGCTGTTTAGCTGCTCTCGATTACGCCGAAGGGCATCTGCTCGGGATTCCGAATTTTACTCCGATTCTTGCCGTTGAGGGCGGGAAGCTTCTTAACGGTGATATAAGCCGTCTTGATACGCTTGCTAAAAGGGGAGTTAAAATATTTACTCTCGTTTGGCGTGACGTCTGTCACATCGGCGGCGCGTTCAACAACTCGGAGGGACTTTCCGACTTCGGAAAAGAGGTCGTTTGCCGTTTGTTTGAGCTTGGAATAACTCCCGATCTTTCACATTCGAACGACGAGATCTGTTATCGGGCGATAGAGCTTGCAAAGGCGGTGAAAAAGCCGCTGATCGCAAGCCATAGCTGCTCACGGAGCGTTTATGATCATCCGAGAAACATCTCGGACGAAGTGGCAAAAGAGGTCGCTTCTCTTGGAGGCGTGATCGGCGTCAATTTCGTTTCCGATCACCTTGGAGGCAGAGAAACAGAAACGGTCTTACGCCATATAGATTACATAAAAAATATTTGCGGAGAGGGAGCAGTTTGTCTTGGCACCGATTTTGACGGCACATCGGACGACACCCTGCCGCTTGGCATTGAAAACGTCGGAAGAATAGGCGTTTTGTATGATGCGATAGTTAAAAAATATCATTCCGAGGCGTTTGCCGATGCGGTATTCTATAACAATGCGCAGAGCTTTGCCGAGAAATACATTTTCGTATAAAAAGTAAAACACTCCTTAAAAGGAAAGGATATAAAATATGAAGTACATAAGTACGAGAGGAAAAAGCCAGCCCGTATCGTCGGCTATGGCAATTAAAAAAGGTCTTTGCGAGGATGGAGGACTTTATTTTCCCGATGAGATCCCAACCTTGTCGCTTGACGAAATAAAGGGACTTTGCGAGGAGAGTTATCCTGTTCGCGCAGCAAAGGTTATGTATAAATTCCTTTGTGACGAGTATAGCTATGACGAGCTTCTTCTCGAATGTGAGGGCGCTTACCGTGAGGAAAGCTTCCCGGGCGGCGCGGCTCCTATTTCAAAGCTCGGTCAAAGAATAAGAGTGCTCGAGCTTTGGCACGGCCCGACGGCGGCGTTCAAGGATATGGCGCTTCAGATAATGCCTCGCCTGTTCGTCCGTGCCGTAAAGAAAACGGGCGACACAAGAAAGGCGCTTATTCTCGTTGCAACCTCGGGCGATACCGGAAAGGCGGCGCTTGAGGGCTATAAGGACGTTGACGGCTTTGGAATCTCGGTGTTCTATCCCGTTGACGGCGTAAGCCGTGTTCAGAAGCTTCAGATGGCAACGCAGGAGGGAAGAAACGTCGAGGTCAATTCCGTTATCGGTAACTTTGACGATGCGCAGAACGGCGTTAAAAGAATTTTCTCCGATGCCGAAATAAGCGAAAAGCTGAACGAGAAGGGAATATTCCTATCGTCTGCCAACTCGATCAACTGGGGACGACTGGTACCGCAGGTGGTTTACTATATTTCCGCCTACTGCGATCTGCTTAAGGACGGCGACATTTCGCTCGGCGAGGAGATAGATATTTGCGTTCCGACAGGTAATTTCGGAAATATTCTTGCAGCTTATATTGCGAAGCTTATGGGACTTCCCGTTCACAGCTTCGTATGTGCTTCTAACAAGAATAACGTGCTTACCGACTTCTTCGTAAGCGGTAATTACGACAGAAACCGTCCCTTCTATGCAACTACCTCGCCCTCGATGGATATTCTCATTTCGAGCAACCTCGAGCGCCTTCTTTACCTCACCTGCGGTCAGGCTGAGACTGAAAGACTGATGACCGAGCTTAAGGATAAGGGCTGCTATACGGTTTCGAGCGAGGCAAAAGCGAAGATCGCAGCTGAATTTACCGGCCTATCCTGCGATGAAGAGGAGACCGCCTGTGAAATCAAGCATATTTATGAGGAATATAATTACCTCTGCGATACTCATACCGCAGTAGGTCTTTATTGCGCTGAAAGGTTTATTGCCGACGATAAGAGCGAAAGAAAGCTCGTCTGCGCTTCAACCGCTTCGCCCTACAAGTTCTCTCCCGCAGTTCTTAAGGCGTTGACCGGAGAGGTTCCCGAAAACGAGCTTGATGCAATGGAGCTTCTTGAAGCAAAAACGGGCGTTTCGATACCGAAGCCCCTATACGGAATTGCACAAAGAAAAGTCCGCTTCGATCCGAACAAGCCGATCAAAGCGGATGATATGCCGAAGGCGGCACTTGACTTTCAAATATTCTGATTTTTTTGCTTGAAGGTTGCACAAACCGTATCCGTGCATGAGGTTGCGAAGGAGGGGCCAACGGCGATTTTTGAAGCCGTGCAGTAATTATCTCCGTCATGGTAAGCGCAGTTGCGAACGTCGCAAACTACACCCTTGATGTGATGCTGGTTTTTGCCCTTGCCCTCGCGCTTTTCACCGTGAAAATCAAAAATTCCCATTTTAAGTTCCTTTCTTATGGCGGTCGCCAATATAAGTATTTGCATTTTCGGTTGAAATATACCGAGGAAGGAGGAGATTTTGGCAGTTTACGTTATTGCAGACACCCATTTGTCTGAAGCCGTGCCGAAGCCTATGGACATTTTCGGAAACCGTTGGCGTGATTATACGGCGAAGCTTGTTAACGGCTGGAACGCAGTTGTCGGCGAAAACGATACCGTAATAGTCCCGGGTGATATTTCGTGGGGACTTAATATCGAAGAAGCAAAAGCCGACTTAAAGCTTATCTCCTCTCTTAACGGAAAAAAGATAATCGGAAAGGGAAATCACGATCTTTGGTGGCAGTCGGAAAAGAAGCTTAAGGAGTTTTTTAAAAGCGAAGGAATTACGAATATTTCTCTGCTTCACAATAATGCTCACTTGGTTGAGGACATTATCGTTTGCGGCTCGCGCGGATGGTTTTATGATCCGAAAAGCGCACCCGACGGTACTGACTTTGAGAAGCTTTCAAAGCGCGAGGTCATTCGTGCAGAGCTTTCCTTTAAGGCAGCCGTTGCTCTTGATCCAGAGGAAAAGTACGAGAAGGTTGCGTTTTTCCATTTTCCGCCTGTTTGCAAGGACTTTGTAAGCCACGACCTGATAGAGCTTATGAAATCGTATAAAATCAGTCGATGCTACTACGGACATCTGCATAATTCCTACGATATTCCGAGAAGCTTTGACTACGAGGGAATCAGTATGAACATAGTTTCATCGGATTATCTATCGTTTATACCGCAAAAAATCAATTAAAAACTCTAAATTTTCGCCTAATCTATTGACAATATTCGAAAATTTGGTAAAATTATAAGGATATTAATATCATTGGAGGAAAAAATACAATGAGCTTAAAAAGCGTAAACAAAAATGGAAATCAGGTCGAGCTTGAAATAGCTATCGACAAGGAGAGCTTCGACAAGGCTGTTGAGGCTGCATACAGAAAGAATGTTAAGAACATGACGATTCCCGGATTCAGAAAGGGAAAGGCTCCCCGTTCCGTCGTTGAGAAAATGTATGGCAAGGGCGTATTCTATGATGAGGCTATTAACGCACTTCTTCCCAAGGCATACGACGAGGCAATCACCGAGTGCGGCGAAACTCCCGTTGGCCAGGCAGAGTTCGATCTCGTTTCTCTTGACGATAACGGCGTAGTTCTTAAGGCTACCTTCCCGGTTAAGCCTGAGGTTACCGTTAAGGAATATAAGGGCTACAAGGTTAAGAGAGAGGTTGCTCCCACTACCGAGGAAGAGGTTACTGCACAGATCGAGCAGGTTCGTGCCCGTAATTCCCGTACCGTTGATATCACCGACCGTGCAGCGGCTGAGGGCGATATCGCAGTTATCGACTACGAGGGCTTCGTTGACGGCGTTGCTTTTGAGGGCGGCAAGGGCGAAAAGCATAACCTCACTCTCGGCTCCGGTCAGTTTATTCCCGGATTCGAGGATCAGATCGTTGGCCACAATGCGGGCGACGCTTTCGACATAGTTGTAACCTTCCCGACCGATTATCACGCAGAAGAGCTTGCAGGTAAGGAAGCGGTATTTAAGACCGTGCTTCACGAGATCAAGTTCAACGAGCTTCCCGAGCTTGACGACGAGTTCGCAAAGGATGTTTCGGAATTTGACACCTTTGATGAATATAAGAAGGATGTTGAGGCAAAAATCACAGAGAGACACAATGCAGAGGCAGACAGAGAGGTTGAAAACAAGCTTCTCGAAATGCTCGTTGAGAACCTTGAGGCTGATATTCCCGAGGCAATGTATGTTACCGAAACCGAAAACCAGCTTCGTGACTACGACAACCGTCTCAGAATGCAGGGACTCGACCTCAATACTTACCTTAAGTATACCGGCTTGACTCTTGACGACCTGAGAGCGCAGTTCAGACCTATGGCTGAAAAGCAGGTTAAGACTCGTCTTGCTCTTGAAAAGGTTGCAGAGCTTGAGGGCATCGAGGTTACCGAGGAAGAGGTTGAAGGCGAGCTTCAGAAGATCGCTGATGCTTACCGCCTTGATCTTGCCGAGGTTAAGGCACAGGTTACTGCTGATATGATCACTGACGATATCAAGGTTCAGAAGGCAGTTGATGTAATCAAGAGCAACGCTTCCATCACCAAGCCGAGAAAGCCGAGAGCGAAGAAGGCAGCTCCCAAGACTGAGGAGACCACCGAGGAAGTAACCGACTGATATGGAACTCAAGGGTAAAAAGATAAATTTCCTTGGCGATAGCATTACAGAGGGATCCGGCACTACCGGACAGGATAAATGCTATCATCAGCTTATGAGGGAAAAGCACGGTTTAACTGCCGCGCGCAATTACGGCGTAGGCGGAACTCGACTTGCCCGTCAGGTCACACCGTCCGAAAATGCTCGTCACGACCTTGACTTTCCTATGAGAGCGGTCGAGATGGATAAGGATGCTGATGTCATCGTAATCTTCGGAGGAACAAATGACTTCGGTCACGGCGATGCGCCTATCGGAAATTTCTCCGACAGGACTCCCGATTCCTTCTACGGAGCGCTTCATTATCTTTACACCTATCTTATAACCGAGTATCCCGAAGCTAATATATTCGTCTGCACTCCTTTGCATCGACTTTCGGAGAATACGCCCGACAGAAAGGGAAAGCTTCTTTCCGATTATGCCGATATGATAAAAGAGGTTGCACGTTATTACTCGCTTCCGGTTATCGATCTTTATAATATCTACGGCGTTCAACCGTCGATAGATGCGCAGAGGGAGAGATTTATGCCGGACGGTCTTCATCCAAATGACGCAGGACACGTTCTTCTTTCTGAGCGCATAGCAAACTTTATTCTTTCATACTGACATCGCGCGGAAAGTACAATAGTGCTTTCCGCACGGATTTTTATACCAAGGAGGTCAATTATGGCACTCGTACCAACCGTTATTGAACAGACAAACAGAGGAGAAAGAGCATACGATATTTACTCCCGTCTACTTAATGACAGAATTATTTTTCTTTCTGACGAGGTAAATGACGTAACCGCATCTCTCGTTATCGCACAGCTTCTTTTTCTTGAGGCACAGGATCCCGACAAGGATATCTGTCTTTATATCAACAGCCCCGGCGGCTCGGTTTCCGCAGGTCTTGCAATCTATGACACTATGAATTTCATTAAGTGTGACGTTTCGACGATCTGCGTCGGAATGGCTGCAAGCATGGGCGCATTCCTTCTTTCTGCCGGTGCAAAGGGTAAGCGACTTGCGCTTCCCAACAGCGAAATAATGATCCATCAACCTCTCGGCGGTATGCAGGGCCAGGCTTCGGATATCAAGATCCACGCCGACCATATTATTGCAACGAGAGAAAAGCTTAATAAGATTCTTGCTCAAAATACAGGCAAGACGATCGAAGAAATCGCACGTGATACCGACCGTGATAATTTCCTTTCGGCAGCCGAGGCGCTTGAATACGGACTTATTGACAGAGTTATCGAAAAGAGAGACTGATAATGGCAGATAACGAAAGAAACGGCGGAGAATTCGTTTATTGCGACTATTGCGGACGCCGCGAGGATGAGGTTCAGTTTCTTATTCCTTCTCCAACCGGGCTATATATCTGCGATAAGTGCCTTGACGGATGTAACCATCTTGTAGAAGAGCATTTCGGCATCAGCAGACGTGGCAAAAGAAGCGCCAAGGGCGGCGCGAGCGAGCTTTCGCTTGATACATTGCCGAAGCCGCACGAGCTGAAGGCGGTTCTTGATGAATACGTTATCGGACAGGACGAGGCGAAAAAGACGCTTTCCGTTGCCGTATATAATCATTATAAACGAATCCTTCAGAAGAAGGACGATTTCGACGGCGTTGAAATTCAGAAAAGCAACGTGCTTCTTATTGGTCCGACCGGCGTCGGAAAGACATTCCTTGCACAGACGCTTGCAAAGACCTTGAAGGTACCTTTTGCAATTGCCGATGCAACGACGCTTACCGAGGCGGGATATGTCGGTGAGGACGTTGAGAATATTCTTCTCCGTCTTATTCAGGCGGCTGACTTTGATATTGAAAAGGCGGAAAGAGGAATTATCTATATCGATGAAATTGATAAGATTTCCCGCAAGAGCGAAAATCGCTCGATAACCCGTGACGTTTCAGGCGAGGGAGTACAGCAGGCGCTTCTCAAAATCCTTGAAGGAACAATATCGAATGTTCCTCCTCAGGGCGGCAGAAAGCACCCGAATCAGGAATTTATCCAGATCAATACCGAAAATATTCTTTTCATTTGCGGTGGTGCGTTTGACAAGCTTGACGAGACTATCAGCAAGCGAGTTAACCGTGATAAGCATGGAATAGGATTTTCAAGCGAGGTTTTGACGAAGGAGCAGAAGGAGCAGATCGATCTGTTTAAGGATGTAATTCCTCACGATATTGTGAAGTACGGTATTATTCCCGAGCTTGTCGGAAGAATTCCCGTTATCGTTGCGCTGAAAAATCTTGACCGTGATGCACTTGTTAAGATTCTTCGCGAGCCGAAAAATGCAATAATTAAGCAGTATAGGAAGCTTTTTGCTATGGATAATGTCGAGCTTCGCTTCACTGACGGAGCGCTCGAAAAGATTGCAGATAAGGCGATCGAGCTTAAAACAGGCGCTCGAGGTCTTCGTGCGATAGTCGAAAATGTACTTCTTGACATTATGTACACTCTTCCGAGCATGACTGACGTGAAAGAGGTCGTTATTACAGCCGATACCGTTGCAAAGGGCGCAAAGCCTAAGCTTATAACCGAATAACCGAAAGCAGAGAAATCTTGAATTTCTCTGCTTTTTTCTTTATTTTTTTGCTAAAAGTTATATACAAAAGGATTTTTTTGTGATATAATAGACGATGTATAACTATGCGATTATGAACGGATAGAAATTATGGAAAAAAGACACGATAAAAAGAAGAATAACGACCGTCGCGGTTTCGACCGTAGACAATGTGAGAGCAAGCCGCTTTCAGGCTCCTACGTTATCGGCAGAAACGCAGTTTCGGAGCTTCTTAAAAGCGGACGAGACGTCGATAAGATCTATATCAAGAAGGGCGAACGAACCGGCTCGATTACGGTTATTGCTTCCGAGGCAATAAGACGGAATATTCCTGTAATCGAGGTCGAGGGAAGCAAGCTCGATAATATGTCGGGCGGACAGAATCACCAGGGCGTTATTGCATCTGCTGCCCTGAAGGATTACGTTTCGGTTGATGAAATACTTGAAAATGCCGAAAACAAGGGCGAAAAGCCGCTTATCATAATTGCTGACGGAGTTGAGGATCCGCAAAATCTCGGAGCGCTGCTGCGAGTTGCAGAGTGTGCAGGGGCACACGGCGTTATTATTCCGAAAAGACGGGCAGTTGGCTTGACCGAGGCTGTCGGCCGTGCTTCGGCGGGGGCGGTAGAGTACGTGCCTGTTGCAAAGGTAACGAATCTTGCGCAGACGGTTGATGAGCTTAAGGAAAAGGGACTTTGGATATTTGCCGCAGAGGCAGGAGGAAGTCCTCACTTTGAGACCGATATGACCCGCGCCGCCGCAATAATCCTCGGAAGCGAGGGCTTTGGAGTTTCAAGGCTTCTTAAAGACAAAAGCGATTACATAATTTCAATTCCGATGTACGGAAGCATAAATTCACTCAACGTTTCGACAGCAGGCGCCGTTATCCTTTGTGAGGCGGCAAGGCAGAGAAACCTTGGCAAGTAAGAAAGGGGTGCTGAAAATGGATAACAAGCATAATTCTGATATATCTGCAGACGAGCTTCTTGCACAGCTTAGAGCCAATATGGCAGAAAGCGAGGCAGAGAAAAAGGACGTTACCGGAAAGAAATACAGGTTCCGTCGTTCGGGTAAAATTACTGCATCTGTATCTGATGAGGATGATGTCTTACCGTCGGATGACGATTTCGTATTTGAAAGCCCTGTGCCTAAGTCCGAAATCGAGGATCTTGATATCGATGAGCTTATGAAGAAATATCTCCCCGAGGAAGATTATAAGAGAATGACCGAGCGCTCGGAGCGTTCCGAAATCGAGGAGGAGTTTATTCACACCCTTAGCTCGATTGAGATCCCCGAGGAGCTTTCCGATGGCGGTGAGGTTGATGCTTATGCAGAGGATTCAAAGGGCTATACTGCGCCCGACGAGGAGCTGTATAACCATTTGAGCGCAGGCGGAAAGGTCTGCGACGTGCCTGAGCTTGATCAAACAGACAGCTATGACAGCATGGCTGACACTATGCAGGCTCCCCTTCGCCCGATGACCGATATCGAGAAAACGATCGCCTACGGCTCGGACGATGAAGAGGGCGGCTTTATTTCGGTACGTGAAATCCTTGCCGCACAAGGCTTGCTTGCCGACGAAGATAATGAGGACGAGCCCGCTCCAAGCGGAGACACGGTTGCTCTTGACCTCTCAAAAACTGCTGAAATTTCATTCAACCTCATTGAGACCGAGGATGAGGAACGTGACGATACGCTTACATTTACCGCAATTCACGATGCAATCACATTCTCGACAGACGACGAAGCCGACGATGACGATTTTGGCGGAGTTATAGTAACTAATCTTTCATCCGATGAAGCGTCGATCGAAGAATCAATGAACGAGGAGAAGGCGGAAGCGGAAGAATACGAGGAAGTCGAAGAAATCGAAGAAGTCGATGAAATCGAAGAAGTCGAAGAATTCGAAGAAATCGAAGAAGTCGAAGAAATCGAAGAAGTCGAAGAAATCGAAGAAGTCGAAGAAATCGAAGAAGTTGAAGAATTCGAAGAAGTCGATGAAATCGAGGAAGTTACAGAATACGAGACGGAAACCGAAAGAGACACGGACATTTCTGCTCTTGAAGAAATATTCAGCGATGCGGATGTCGCTCTTGACGAATCGGTATTTGACGAAATATACGGCGGTATCGACGGAGCTTTCTCCGAGGAAGAATCCTATGAGGAAGAAACCGAGGAAGTGACTGCCGAGGAGCTTGTTGAAGCTGCAACGGACGAGCTTGAAGCTACTTCGGAAATTGAGGACGAAGATTCACTGGCTGATCTTGAAGCGCTCGACGGTGTTGATGAAACCGACATCGAAGCATTTGATGAGGTCGATGAAGCCGATATTGAAGCGCTCGACGAGGCAATAGACGAGGAGCCTACATACGAGTTTAGTGAAGAGGATGCTCTCGTTCCTACCGAAATCGACAAATACAGCGAGTATGCAGGTGAGTTTGACGAGGATAGCTTCGACGAGGTCGATGCCAATCTCATGGTTGCCTTTGGTATGGATGAGGAGCTTGACGAGGCGATAGGCAAGGAATCTGCCGATAAGCTTCGTACCAGCACCGATGAGCTGATTCCCGACGACGATACTGAGAACGAAAAGCATAAATCCGAGGAGGAAAAAGAACACCTCAAGGAGTTCGTTTCTCCTACCGAAATCAAGGGTATTTTTGAAAGCTATAAGGCAGAATACGGAAAGAACGCAATTAAGCTCTTTGTAATCGCCGCAATAACCTTGGTGCTGTTCTTCTATGAAAATATCGGCATTTTCGGTGCAAAACCGCTTGAAGCGTTTAACCCCGAATTCTACCCCATTGTTCATATAATGATCGGCTTGCAGCTCCTTATAATCGGCTTTGCGGTTCTGTATAAGGAAGTTATTGCCGGCTTTATGAATCTGATCAAGAAGCGTGTTACAGTTGAGAGCATTCTTCCGATAATGCTCGGAGTTTCGGTCATTTATTCGGTTGTTGCTTGCTTCTTTGGGGCAGGAAGCGCTATTGTCGGCTTCAATTTCCCGATGGCGCTTGCGCTTCTGTTCTATATACTCGGCAAACGCCTTGATCTTCGCCGTGAGATAATGACCTTCAGAATTATATCCTCGAAGAGAAGCAAGTTTGCTCTTGAAAAGCTGGATATTATTGATGCTGAGCTTGAGACGAAGGCGTTTGATCAGTTCCTTCCCGACCAGCCTGATATTTTCCGCATAAATAAGACTGCGTTTATTGACGGATATTTCCGCCGCACAGGCGAATATTCCTCTGTTAAGAGTGTGCTGAACGCACTTATTCCTGCAACGGTCGTTGCTTTTATTGCAGGAATCATTGTAGGCGCATTCGTAAAGAATGATTTTGCAACCGCAATGTCTGCAGGCTATGCTGCATTTGCATTCTCGCTCCCCGCAACTGCATTCTTAGCATTCAGCATGCCTCTGTTCCGCGCGGCGAAGGTTTCTTATAATGACGGAAGCGCGATTGTCGGTGAGGCGGCTCTTGATGAGTACACCTCTGCTTCCTCAATCAGCTTTGATGATAGGGAAGTGTTCCCGACCGCAGGCGTTAAGCTTCGCTCGATCAAGGTGTTCGGAAGCGGACGTCTTGATACCGCCATTTATCAGATGGCAAGCATTTATTCCTGCATAGGAGGACCTCTTTCCGATGTTCTTAACGTGGCAACTGCCGATATAGGACGTTCGCAGAATATTGAGGTCATCTCGATTGACGCTGACGGAATTGAAACTGTCGTTGACGGTCATCACCTCTTTGCAGGTAAGGCTGATTACCTCCGCCATAACGGATATATTCCGATTGACGATCCCGAGGACGAGCAGATCGAGGGCGGCGACATCAGCATTCTCTTCCTTGTTTGTGACGATGAGGTTGTTGCCAAGTTCTACGTTCGCTACCGCATTGATCCCGAATTTGAGGCAACGCTTAAAAACCTCTATAAGTCGGGTATCTGTGTCGGCATTAAGACGATCGATCCCAATATCAACGACGAGATGCTCAGCACGAGAATTCGTCTGACTAAATATCCCGTGCGTGTTCTCAAGTATGACGATATTAACGACAGAAGCCGCGGAAGCGATCGTACCGACAGCGGTATCGTTTCGAAGAAGTCTGTTAAGGCGCTTCTCCGTGCCTTCACGATGTGCGATAAGACCAAGCATATAACCAAGACCAATCTTATGATTACCGCTCTTTCGGTTCTCGGCGGTCTTGCAATTACCGCAGCCGTTCTTTTCCTCGGCTCGATAACGGCGATAAGCTCGGTTTACGTTGCTCTTTACCAGTGCTTCTGGCTTGCATCGATATATCTTATATCGAGATTTCTTCTTATGTAAAAGGTAAAAAATGCAGTCGAAAGACTGCATTTTTGCCGATATTGAAAGGAAATGACAATGGATAAAAAAATGCGCTCAATACTCAAGCAGGTCCTTAAGCCGGGTAGATATACCGGCGGCGAGTATGGGCAGGTAATTAAGAACAAGGACGAAATTAAATGTCGCGTTGCCTTCTGCTTCCCCGATACTTATGAAATCGGAATGTCAAACCTCGGTGTACGTCTTCTTTACGGAGTTCTTAATCTTGAGAAGGATGTATGGTGCGAGCGAGTTTACGCTCCTTGGGATGACATGGAAGAAAAAATGCGTGAAAACGGCATTCCGCTTTTTGCGCACGAAAGCCGTGATCCGATAAGCGAATTTGATTTCGTGGCATTTACGCTTCAGTATGAGCTTTCCTATACCAACGTGCTGAATATGCTCGAGCTTGGAAATATTCCGCTTCTTTCTTCGGAGCGTGACGACAGCTATCCGATAATTGTCGGTGGCGGCCCTTGTGCATATAACGCCGAGCCTGTTGCGGACTTCTTTGATGCATTCAGCATCGGAGAGGGCGAGGAGGCGCTTCCCGAGATGACTCGTCTTTACAATAAAATGAAGGACGAGGGAAGCTATACAAAGGAAAAATTCCTTCACGAGCTTGCAAAAATCCCCGGATTTTACGTTCCGTCGCTTTACGAGGTAACCTATAAGCCTGACGGCACGATCGAGGCGTATACCCCTAAATATGAGGATATTCCGACGAAGATAGTCAAGAGAATTATCAAGGATATGGACAAGAGCTATTTCCCCGATAAGCTCATTATGCCTTATATCGAGACGGTTCACGACAGAATCGTTCTTGAGGTATATCGTGGCTGTATACGAGGATGCCGTTTTTGTCAGGCAGGAATTATTTTCCGTCCCGTTCGAGATAAGACTCCTGACGTGCTTAACGAGCAGGCAAAATGCTTGTACGAAAGCACAGGCTTTGATGAAATCTCACTTTCGTCACTCAGCATAAGCGACTATACACATCTGCCCGAGCTTACCGATAAGCTCCTTGAATGGACTAATGAAAGCAAGGTCAGCCTTTCGCTTCCGTCGCTTCGTATCGACAGCTTTACGAAGGAGCTTATGGATAAGATTTCAACCGTTCGTACAGGCGGTATTACCTTTGCTCCAGAGGCGGGAACTCAGCGACTTCGTGATGCGATCAACAAGAACGTCTGCGAGGATGATCTATTGAGAGCCTGCCGTACCGCTTTTGAAGCCGGCAAGACCGCTGTCAAGCTTTACTTTATGAACGGTCTGCCGACCGAAACCCTTGAGGATATTGACGGAATAGCCGACCTTGCTATGAAGGTCGAGGACGAGTTCTATAAAAATCCCAACAGAGTGAAGGGAAGAGCGCCGACGGTAACTGCAAGCGTTGCTTGCTTTGTGCCGAAGCCGTTTACGTCATTCC
>JAZNXR010000049.1:0-16501 GCA_045593985.1 Eubacteriales bacterium | reverse complement strand
CGCCCCCGCTGTTATGGACGACCAAATTTTTTGCCGCGTTTTCGTAGGGCGGGGGCTTGCTCCCGCCGTTCCAAGGGAATGTAACACATCGGTTTATGCTGGAGGAGTAAAGCCCCTCCCCTACCAATCAAATTTCAAACGTTTCACGGTAGGGACAGGCGTCCTCGACTGTCCGTTGCTTCCACGCCCCCGCTGTTTATGGACGACCAAATTTTTTGCCGCGTTTTCGTAGGGCGGGGGCTTGCTCCCGCCGTTCCAAGGGAATGTAACACATCGGTTTATGCTGGAGGAGCAAGCCCCTCCCCTACCAATCAAATTTCAAACGTTCCTCGGTAGGGACAGGCGTCCTCGACTGTCCGTTGCTTCCACGCCCCCCCGCTGTTATGGACGACCAAATTTTTTGCTGCGTTTTCGTAGGGCGGGGGCTTGCTCCCGCCGTTCCAAGGGAATGTAACACATCGGTTTATGCTGGAGGAGTAAAGCCCCTCCCATACCAAAGGTATGGGCACGTTATATTGCCTTCCCGTCAGCGTAAGACAAGAACCGCCTCAACTCATATAGCATTGAGGCGGTTATATATTTTATTTCTCATTAGGCGCAAACAATCTTTTCAGCAGCTCAAGCTCCTTTTCCGACGGCTGATAATTCGGTTCATAGAGAAGATTCAGCCGCCGTCTTTTACAGGCAGTAAGAGAAGCAGAAAAATAATTCGTCATCGTATCAGCCGTCATCGGCTCGCCCTCACGCTGATCGAGATAGCGAATAACTGCTTCGGGCATAAGAAGCTCGGCGGCAAAGGCATCTGCCTCGCGCTCAGTTGATTTATTAAGCTCTGTGTGTCCGAGAAGAACGTGACCAAGCTCGTGTGCAATCGTCCAGTTTCGCCTGCCGGTATTTGTTATCTTGTCATCGTAAAGAATAAGATTCATTCCGGGGAGCTTGAGAGTTATCCCCTCGGCGCTCGTCGGCAGGGAAGAGCCGGTTTTCTTTTCGTAAGAGGAAAACGTGTCGATGACCGCTGCGCCGCAGGCCGTTATCCTTCGCAGGTCGAGAAACGAAAGAGCAAATTCGCCGCTTATGCGTTGTGAAAGCAGAAGCGACAGCGCCTTTTCCTCAATCAGTTTCTTTCTTGCTTCTGTCATTGCTGCGCAGATAAATATTCAGATTGGACTTGAAGGAATTGACGAGCGCATCGTGATCCTCGACCGAAATATCACGTGCGGCACGGAGAAGCACGAGAAGCTCCTTTTCAATATCGGTCTCCACGTCCTCACGCCCCGTCAGGTATTCAAGCGAAACGCCAAAGTAGTCGGCTATGCGGAGCATATTCTCAAGACTCGGATCTCGCTGACCTGATTTCCATTCGTAAACGATGGATTTCGGCACGCCGATCTCCTTCGCAAGCGTAACGGCGTTAATGCCCCTGCTTTTTAAAAGTTCGTTAAATCGTTCTGTAAACATAATATCTCCAAATTTCCGAAATCTCGGAAATAATACTTGACAAATCCGAAATATTGGAATATAATAGTATTATACAAGTAAATTATATACTAATTTCGGAAATTTGTCAACTACTTTTTCCGAAAAAATATATCGGGAGGTAGTTATGAACAGAGAGAATGCGATGAGTTTTTTGAAGCAGTACGACAAGCTGCAATTATCTTGCCAAATTATAGACGAACAAATGTTCCGAATTTTACCGCTTCTGCGTGAGCTGAAAAGGGAAGACGGAGCTTCCGAAGCAACCGAAACGATCACGGCTCGAGTGGAAAAATACACAGCACGGCTGACCGATGAATATAACGATCTGCTGTTACGGAAAATGCTCTTAAAGAGCCGAATGGATCTGATTGAAAGCGTGGTGAAATCTCTGCCTAAAACAGAGCGAACGGTGATAGAGCGCTTTTTTCTGTCGGGCGGCAAGCACGCCGCAGAGGATTTGATGGAGGAGCTTGAGTTTGAAAAAACGCAGATTTATCGTCTGCGATCACGCGCGCTCGATATGGTTGCGGAGATTATAAGCAACCTACCCGAGTGCTACGAGACGCACGAGTAAGCAGGAAAGGATGATGCCGAGGATCATAACGGTAATGGCGCAAGGGAGCGTATAGCGTGATTTCGTTGCGCCGGCACCTGACATATAAAGCGCTGTCACGTAGAAAACCGTATCTGACGAGCCGCTTATGACAGATGCGCATTTGCCAATAAAGCTATCTGCGCCGTGCTTGTCAAAAATCTCAGTCAGTAATGCCGTAGCGCCGCTTCCCGAAAAGGGACGGACAATGATCAGCGGCGCAAGCTCGCTCGGAATTCCGACTCGGTTGAGAATCGGCGAAAGAAGCTTTGCAAGCAAGTCCGACATCCCGCTTGACTCAAACATTGCTACGGCTGTAAGAAGCAAAATGAGTGTCGGAATGAGCGAAAAAGCGGAGTTTAACCCCTCTTTTGAGCCCAAAATGAAGTGTTTTTGGTTATCTTTTTTGGAGAAAAGGCAGTAGCAGGCGAACGCCGATAGGATCAGCGGGAGGATCAAGGAGGAAAATTTCATCGTCTGATTCCTGCTAAAATTCTTGATATAATGACGCTGATCAGACATAACGAAAAGGAGCAAATTATAACGAGGGGAACTATTGACGTAGGATCACTGCTCCCCGATGCCGCACGAAGGGCAACGACTGTCGTCGGAAAAAGGCAGGGCGGAGCGCAGCCGATAAGCGTAAAGGTGATAAGATCATTTCCTGCCTTGCCGTCAGGCTCGTGGCCGAGCTTTTTCGTTGCCGCAAGAGCGAGTGGCGTTGCGGCGTTCCCGATTCCGAGAATGTTAGCCGCAAGTGCGGAGGACACCTCGTTCATACCGTTTCCGCTTTTTGCGCTATTCGGAAAAATGAAGCGCAGAATCGGTGACATTATTTTCGAAAGCACCTTCAGTATTCCGCCGTTTTCGGCAACCTTCATAATTCCGCACCAAAGGCACATCATGGGCAAAAGCGAAAAGGCAACGCTTACCGCCTTGCTTCCGCCCGAAATCGCCGCCTCGGTCAAAGCAGAGACGTTGCCTGTGAAAAGGGCGCAAACGACAGATATGATAATTATAACCGCAGAAATTTTCAAAGCCATACATTCACTCCTATTGACATTTTTGACAGAATATGGTAGAATTAGAAAAAATTAAGCCGTCGAAAATCGGCGGAGAAGGACGAAAAATATGAAATCAACCGGAATAGTCAGACCGATAGACGAGCTTGGAAGAATAGTACTTCCGAAGGAGCTTCGCAGAAGCATGGATCTTGAAAGCAAGGGCGCATCGGTGGAAATCTTCGTAGATGACGATAAGATCGTCCTCAAAAAACACCGTCCCGCCTGCGTTTTCTGCGGTAACGCCTCCGATACCGTCTACCTCAAGGGCAAGCTCGTTTGCCGTGATTGCGTAAAGGAGCTATCCACGCTTTAATTCTATTTGATGAATTGAATAAATATGAAAAGAGCAACGGTTTACCGTTGCTCTTTTGTGTTATTCATGATCGTACGAATATGTCGTGCCATTTACTGTTATGGAATCTACACGGCCGAATGCGGTTGTGACCGCAAGATTGGGATCGGTTTTGGATTCAACGTAATTGTATTTATACTCTTCAATTATTATAGGATCAAAGATGTTAGCAGGCGCAATATAATAATTCAGATTGCCTTTTGCATTCTTATATACGAAACCGAGATAATATACACCGGATACACCTTCGCACGAATAGTAAGTTGTTGAGATAATTGTGTTCCCGTTGTTTTGATACTCTTTGACAATTGAATCAAAAGCTGCATGGAGATAATTTAAAAGTTCCTCCCCCGGTTTGTTGATTTGCTTTAAATGGTATTGTTCAAAATCAATTTCGAGAGGATCGCCGTCCAAAATCCAACGCAGTTGGGATTCACCATATTTCTCGCAGTTATATAGATGTATTGTTTTACTCTCTAAGCTTTGGAGAAGTTTATTCGGGATAATAATATTGTATCCGCCGGATTCTTTGCGGGATATAGGTATGCTCTTTATGGAGTCTGCAGATTTGTAAATGAATGTTGATACGTTTGGTGCAGAATCGCGAATACTCTCGATAACTGATACATCGATTGTTTTTAGTTGCGAAAAAACGATGGTTGTCAAGTTTTTGGGATTCTTTGACGAGTAGCCACTGCCGCAGTAGTACGGTTCATCGCCTTTCAATGATAATGTGAGCGTTTTTAGGTTATCGCAACCATTGAAGTAATGCAAATGTACTTCGGTCATATACTCTGACAAGACTATTTCCTCAACGACAATATTGCCGCCAAACACTTCGCGTTTAAAGCCCACTACCTTTTTATTATCAACGATTGAAGGAATAACAATTTTCTTTGCACTTCCAAGGTACTTGGTAACAGTAAGACCGTCTTCGCCGGCTTCAAATTCGAAATCTTTTACGGGCGAGGGGGAATCACCGCTGTTGTTAGGCTTTTCTGGGGTGCCGCATCCTGAAAACATAAGGGTGAGGCAAATTAACGCAAGAAGTGAAGTAATAATTTTCTTCATGATCTCTCTCCAGTCTTTTACTCTATTTGTTAAATAAGAATGTAAGATTAACATCATTATATACCAAAAACCATTTTGAGTCAAGTAACACAAATTAAAACCTCTCCAAGAGGAGAGCTTTTGCTTTGCCTGCATTGATGGGTTATATTGTAGAAATAATATTGCTACAATGGGCTTTAAGTATTGACCTTAAAACCGCGATATGCTAAAATAAAGATGCAAATAACTTTTTCGGAGAACAAATGAAAATCACTATTGAACAAATAAAAAACGATCCGTCAATAAAAAGCTATATCGAGAAAGCAGACGAGTCCCTCGTTGCTCTCGGATATACCGAGCACAGCTATGCGCACGTCGGAAAGGTTGCAAACGATGCAAAAAGAATACTTTTGACTCTCGGTTACAGCGAGAGGGAAGCGGAGCTTGCGGAAATTGCCGGATATCTTCACGATATCGGAAACATAATAAACCGAATAGATCATGCTCAAAGCGGAGCGATAATGGCTTTCCGTATTCTTGATAAAATGGATGCCGATCCCGACGACGTTGCGACGATAATAACCGCAATAGGAAATCACGACGAGGGAACTGCCTTCCCCGTAAACGCCGTTGCGGCGGCGCTTATCCTTGCCGACAAGACAGACGTTCGCGCAAGCCGCGTCCGCAATACAGACGTCGCAAGTTTTGATATTCACGATAGAGTTAATTACGCAGTCAAGCGCTCGGAGCTCTTTATTGAGGATGGCGAGATAACGCTTGATCTTGATATTGATATTACAATATCGCCCGTAATGGATTATTTTGAGATATTCTTAAACCGTATGCTCCTTTGCAGAAAGGCGGCGGAAAAGCTGAATTGTCGTTTTGCACTCAATATGAACGGACAGAAAATGATTTGATATGAGACCTTTTGCATTAATTTTATCAATTATAACAGTCCTTTCGCTTTTTGCGTGTACGAAAAAGGGGGATAATTCACGTGTAACTACGTCGGAAGAAACTACAGCTCCCGATACGACTGCACCCGATACGACAGCGCCCGAGCAGACGACGGAAGCGGTAACGACTGATCCGAACGCTCCGATATACGAGGACGGCGGATTTACTTATAAGATAGACGTAAAAAACTATTTGCAGTATATATGCCCGTCGGAAGCCACCGATTTTCTTATTATCGCGAACCGAAAGCATCCGCTCGGATCAAATTACGTCCCGAAAAACCTTGTGAATATATCGTCATCTAATTCGAGTCAGCTCGTACATACGGCGAAAATGGCTCTTGAGGCGATGTGCCTTGAAATGAGCGCGATGAAGGTGTACGATACGAATGCTCAGAGCGCATACAGATCCTATTCTTATCAGAAAAATCTGTATTATAACAAGTACATGGTAAGGGAGAGGGAAAAGTATCCGCATCTTTCGGACGCAGAGCTCATGATAATCGTCGATACCTATTCTGCCCGCCCCGGTACGTCAGATCACCAAACGGGATTGACTATAGATTTCAGCCCGATAAACAGCAGCTTCGTAAATACGAGGGCGTTTACGTATCTGACGAAAAACGCACACAGATTCGGATTTATTCTCCGTTATCCGAAGGGCAAGGAAAATATCACGGGCTATAAGTATGAGCCGTGGCATTGGCGCTTTGTAGGTCGTGACGTCGCGACTTATATTTACGAGCACGGAATAACTCTTGAGGAGTATATGGCGGAGGTGAACGGTACTGCCGTTGAGACATTCCCCGAGGTCGAGATGCCGTCTCTGACACCGCCTGCAACGACTAAGCAGGAGACTACTGCTGAAGAAACTACTCCTGAGGAGACCACGCCGATCGAAACTACCGAAGGTGAAACCACCTCTGAAGCAACGACTCCGGAAGAAACTACACCTGTAGAAACAACGACCGAAGAAATAACCGCGACTGAAGAGACCACGACAGAAGAAGCGACGACTGAAGCTGAAACGACAAGTCCCCAGTCAACATCGGAAACAGAATAATAAAGACAAACAGGGCATCACCGATTTGGTGATGCCCTGATTTTTTATTATGCTCAGATCAGATCTCAGCGAAGTACTTGATGGTGCGAACCATCTGGCTGGTGTAGGAGTTCTCGTTGTCGTACCAGGAAACAACCTGAACCTGATAGGTCTCCTCGTCGATCTTAGCAACCATGGTCTGGGTAGCATCGAAGAGAGAGCCGTAACGCATACCGATAACGTCGGAAGAAACGATAGCGTCCTCGTTGTAACCGAAGTACTCGTTAGCTGCAGCTTTCATAGCAGCGTTGATAGCTTCCTTGGTGATGTCCTTGCCCTTAACAACTGCAACAAGGATAGTGGTAGAACCGGTGCAGGTAGGAACTCTCTGAGCAGAGCCGATGAGCTTGCCGTTGAGCTCGGGAATTACGAGACCGATTGCCTTTGCAGCGCCGGTAGAGTTAGGAACGATGTTCTGTGCGCCTGCACGAGCACGTCTGAGGTCGCCCTTTCTGTGGGGACCGTCGAGGATCATCTGGTCACCGGTGTAAGCATGAACGGTGGTCATGATACCGCTCTGGATAGGAGCGAAGTTATTGAGTGCCTGAGCCATAGGAGCGAGGCAGTTGGTGGTGCAGGATGCAGCAGAGATGATCTGGTCATCAGCGGAAAGAGTTTCGTTGTTTACGTTGAAAACGATGGTCTTGAGATCGTTTCCTGCGGGAGCAGAGATAACAACCTTCTTAGCACCTGCATTGATATGAGCCATGGACTTGCCCTTGGAGCAGTAGAAACCGGTGCACTCGAGAACTACGTCAACGCCAAGCTCACCCCAAGGGCAGTTGTTAGCGTCCTTTTCAGCGTAGATCTTGATTTCCTTACCGTCAACGATAATGGAATTCTCGGTGGACTCTACGGTGTGCTTGTTCTCACCGATAGTTCCGCAGTATGAACCCTGAGCGGTATCATACTTGAGAAGGTGAGCGAGCATTGCGGGAGCGGTAAGGTCGTTGATAGCGACAACCTCGTAGCCCTCAGCTCCGAACATCTGGCGGAAAGCCAGACGACCGATACGGCCGAATCCGTTAATAGCAACTTTTACAGACATGATGATTTCTCCTTTATATAAATAAATATTTATTATCTTACCAAATCAATATTTTACAACAAAATATGAAATATTACAAGAGTGTGAATCTTTTGTTTTCAATTTTGTTACAATCTTTGTGTTTTTTAACTATTTCCCAGATATTTTATCTTGTTTTCTTCATGCTCTTGTTCAGTTTTTGCATAATGTGTTACGCCGCTTCTGTCGTGGAGGAAGTAATAATCCTTCGAGTGGTTAGCGGTATCGGGATAAAGAGCATAGTTGATCGCAAGGAAGGTGGGGTTAGAGATCGGTCCGGGAGGCAGGCCCTTATACTTTCTTGTGTTATAGGGATCGTCAACATCGAGTATTTCCGAGGTCAGCTTATCGAAGGGATCGTCCTGGAAGATATAGTAGTACGTCGCATCCGAGCCGAGGAAGCCTCCGGTTTTATGCTTTGTGTTGTTTAATCTGTTATTAAAGACCGCAGAAATTCCGCCGTAATCGGTGTCGTAAAACGCCTCCATTTGTATTAGCGATGCGAGATTAACGATTTGATCGAAGGTCATCTTACGCTTGTTGCAAAGGTAATTTATCTTTTCGATATAATCGTTACCTGGTGCGGTGCAGTTTTTGAAGGTCTGCTTCATCTTAACGTCGAAGTTTTTGAGCATCTTGTTAATGATAGTGACCGCACTTGCATTGCTGTAATAATAGTAGGTGTCGGGATAGAGGTAGCCTTCAAGGCGACATTTGCGGAGAGGGCTCTTGTTTTCGTCGAGCTGCTTAATGAACCAGTAATCGAACTCGTAGTTTTCAATTACGTTGTAAAGCTCTTCCCGTGACGAAAGGTTATACTTATCAACGAGTACGTCAACGATCTCCTTTACGGTATAGCCTTCGGGAATCGTTACAATGACGGTTTCGGCTTTCGAGCTTGTCTTTTTCGCAAAAACACGTATAAGCTGGTCATAGTTCATGGAAGGAGATACGGTATATTCACCCGCAACGAGAGCAGGATTCTTGTTTCGGATCTTTGCATAGAAGTCAAAGACACCCGAGAATTCGATTACGCCGTTTTCCTCAAGGATCTGTCCGAGCTCCTTGATCGTTGTTCCTTCGCCGATCGTCACGGTGATCTCCTCGTTGCTCTTAACGAAGGCGAAAATATCGTTTCCGAAAACTATTGCAAAGTAGGAAAGGAAGCCCGAAATAACGAGGATCGAGACGATATAAATTACCGCCTTGACAAGGCTCGATACTGCGGTAGATCCGCCCTTGATCTCCTCGTCGTCATCGTCATCATGATGGCTTGCCGCCGACATTTTAGAAGCAGATGACGGGCGGTGGGAGGAGGGATGATGCGGCTCTTTTCTCTTTGCGGGATGAGAAGGGCTCGCGCCTCTGTTTGCTTGATTTTTTTGCGGAGCTCGACGTGTCTCCGAAGCTCGGCTGCTATCGCTGCTTGAGCCGGTGGGGCGTCGTTTTCCTGTGCTGTTGTGTTCTGTGTTCATAAAAAACCTCTTTAATTGCCGTTACATTTCGGAAAGAACTGCTACTGCAAATATAATTATGCAAACGATAAACGAAGGCGAGAAGAAAACCTCTATTCCGGACCTGGTTTTTTCGCTTATTACCGTTTTTGATTGATTTTCCTCCTCCGACGCTTCGGTTTTTGCAATGTCGGGAGTTTTGCCGTCATCAGACTTTTTGAGAAGATAGGAGGGAGAGGGAGCGCCGCTATTACCGAGCTGACGAAGAATATGCTCGAATTCGCTGAACATTATAACCGTCAAAACAAGGAAAAGCAGGGTAAAGGTGAAAACGCTTATAATTTTATTGGAAGGATCGGAAAGCGTTTTTATAATATATTTTTCACCGAAAACGGTGTAAATATTAAATGCAAGGTGCGCAAAGAATGCCGCAACAGATGAGCCTGTCACATACGTCAAAAGGCAAAGCACGATCGCTGAGAAAAACCTTATCGGGAAGCTTTCGATGCTGAAGAAAAGCATCGAGGAAAGAAGCGACGAAATAAGCGTCGCGTTTACTGCACCGTAACCGCCCTCGTTGTACTCGGTAAGTATGATTGAACGGAAAACGAATTCATCGGTCAGGGCGGGAATTATCGCAAATGCCGCCGCAGCAAACAGAAAGTGATAATCCTTACCTGCGGAAACGTAGTCTTCAAAGAACGAAACCGAAAAATCGTCCATGCCAAAGAGATATATCTGTCCGAATCTTATGACGATCGAGCCGAAGATAAGAACAAGAGCAGTGACAATAACGCTGCCGAATTTCGAGGGGGCGATAAGTCGAATGTTTAATTTTGACGCATATCCGACACCCTTGAGACGGCAGAAAATAATTGCGGGGATAACGAAAATAAGAAGCTGAACGATTATTACCGAAAGATATTCATTTCCGCCTGCCTGAGTTAACTTATCCTTAAAGAAATCAGCGCCCAGCACAAGCAGATAAAGTATCGATGCGAAAAGCGGAGCAGAGAAAGATGCCTTCATTTTCATATCGGTGAAAACGCCCCCTTTTCCGTCACGATTAAAGAGACGTGCTTATCAAACCGTCCCCGTGGCACCGATGGGCAGAGAAGCTTATGGAAGGTGACTCCTACCGCGGTGCCTCCGAAGGAATTAAGATATCTGTCGTAATATCCCTTGCCGTAACCGATTCGGTAGCCGTGACGGTCGAAGCAAACTGCCGGGATTATTATAAGATCGTTTTTATCCTCGGACGGTGTGTAGATCGGAAGCTCGGAGGATGGCTCGGGAATTGAGTAGCTTCCCTTCGTCAGATCAGAAAGACTTGAAACTATATGATAGTTCATAGTCGAGCTTTCGGGGTTACATTTTGGGAAGGCAACCTTTTTGCCCGCCTTTATTGCCTCTGAAACTATCGGGAGAATGTTAAGCTCACCCTTTATCGGATAGTATAAAAGCACGGTTTCTGCAAAGCGAAAGGACGCAAGCGAAAGAAGCTTTGCAACGACGGCAGCCTCGGCACGGCTTCTTTCTTCGTTTGAAATTTCATTTCGCAGAGCCAAAAGCTCTTCACGAAGCTGCTTTTTTTCTTCTTTAAGCGTTGTCAAAGCGCCGTCCTCCTTTCGTGGAATTGTTTTTTTATTAAGCTATTATGGATTTTAAAATTTCATTTGCCTTGTCAGGCCCGTAAAGGAGAGAAACAAGCTCGGCAGAAAATGCCAGGGCTGCGCCCATTCCTGCGGCGGTTATTATATTGCCGTCACGAACGCAGGTCTTGTCCGAAGCTTTTGCGCCGATCAGCTTGTCTTCAAAGCCGGGATAGCAAATAGCTTCCTTACCCTTGAGAAGCCCAAGCTCACCTAAAATATAAGGTGCGGCACATATTGCGCCAATCGGAATTTCCTTTTCGGCACATGCAAGCACAAGATCGCAAACACGCTTGCAGGCACGAAGATTTGAAGCACCGGGCATACCTCCCGGAAGAATTACCATATCGGGAAGAATGTCGCCGATTTCGGAGAGGGTGATGTCGGCAAGAACGGTAACTCCGTTTGACGCCTTAACTGCCTTGTCGCTCGTAATGCTGACGGTTTTTATGTCAGCACCGGCACGGCGAAGCATATCAATGGGAGTCATCGCTTCAACAAGCTCAAAGCCGTTTGCTAAAAATTCGTATATCATGATCAATACCCAAGCGCCGAGCGCACAAGAGAGGAAATATCCTCGATCGAGAGGGGATTTTCGCCCTCGTAACAGCAAATTCTCGACCAATTCAAGCGGTCGGAGGCGTAAAGCGCCGCCTCGTAGCTCTTATAAAGAAATTCGCCGTCATTTTCGTGAATATCGGTAGCCCGTCCTGTCTTTTCCGAACGGCTCTTAATGAGCTTGTAGGAAATGTCGGGATGCATTTCGAGATAAATTACCGCATCGGGTACGGGAATTCCGAGCTTATAAAACTCAAAATCCCAAAGCCAGGAAAGAAAAGCATTCCACTGTTCTCTCGGAAGCTTTGAAAGCTGATGAACGGCGTTAGCCGTTGTGTATCGATTCGCAATAACGACGGTGTCGGGATCGTCTATATCCTTTTTCCAGTCGGTACGGTAGGAAAGATATCTGTCCAAAGCGAAAAAGCTTGATGCCGCAAAAGCGTTCGTGTCCTCGGGACGGGAGCCAAGCTCGCCGTTAAGATATTTCTTCACGAAAAGCGAGCTGTCGTTATCGTAACAAGGGAAGGAAATATATCTGACCTTTATTCCCATATCCTCGAGATGCTTCTTGAGGATCAGGCTCTGCGTTTCCTTGCCGGAGCCGTCAAGCCCGTCAATTACTATAAATCTTCCCATATCAGTTCTTCTTAAAGCGCTCGATAAGAGCCGCAAGTGCAAGATGATAGCTGAAGGAGCCGAAGCCGGATATACTTCCGATACAAACGGGGGCGATTACCGAAAGATGGCGGAACTCCTCGCGGGCGTGAATATTGGACATGTGTACCTCAACGGTCGGAACGTCGACTGCCGCAATTGCGTCACGAATTGCGTAGGAATAATGCGTAAATGCACCTGCATTGAGGATAATTCCGTCGAAATTGTCCTTTGCGCTGTGGATATAGTCGATAATGTCGCCTTCGTGGTTTGACTGGAAGAATACCGTGTCAATTCCGAGCGAGGCTGCTGCCTCGTAGAGGGCTGAATTGATTTCGTCGAGAGTAGCATTGCCGTAATGGTCAGGCTCACGAAGACCTGTTAAATTAAGATTCGGGCCGTTAAGCACGAGGATCTTGTAGGAAAGATTCATAATAACGCTTCCTTTATTACATATAATTACTCAAAATACATTATACACCATAGCCCCCGAAAAGTCAATAGAAAGGAAAAATGTATATTATTTGTAAATATACTCCCGCCCTCTTTTCAAAGGAGGGAAAATGTGTTAAAATATAGTATAAAAACGGATAGGAGGACAGCATGAAAAAGCGCATTTTAATAATTTTGACCGCAATGCTTACATTGTTTTTGTTTTCCTGCTCGAATTACGGCTGGAGGGGGCTCTATGACGAGGACCTAAGCACGTATCTGACTCTGACTGATTATACGGCGCTCCGATACGAAATGCCGAAGATCGATGTGAGCGATGACGAGGTTAATGAACGTATAGCAACGATGCTTGAAGCGGCAACCGAAACCGTCGAGACCGATGAAAAGCTGTCAAACGGTATGCTGGTCTGCTTCGACCGATACTGCTTTATTGACGGACAGGCAATGCCCGAATATTCCTTCGAAAGCGAAACCTACGCCGTCGGCGGCGTAGAATATGAGGAAGAAAAGCTAAACCTGCTTCTTCCCAAGCTTATCGGCCTTAAAAAGGGCGATACTTCAACTGTTGAAATAACGTTAACAGATGGTACCAAGGTGACGTATAATGTTACCGTACTTGCCGTTTATAAAAAAATCACCTTGACATTGACCGACAAAAACGCATCGAAGCTGATCGCGGGCTGTAACACGGTAGCGGAGCTGAAGGCGGAGGTCTTGCGCCGACTTGAGGTTGAAAAAACAAATGCGGCTGAAAAGGCGCTCTTCATTGAAATCAGAAAGACTCTTGTCGATAATTCGACTGTGATACGGACTCCTTACAGCCTGTACCGTGATTACTATGAGGACAGAATGTACCTCTACGAAAAGCTCGCAAATGCAGCAGGACTGTCCCTTGAGGAATATCTTGAAAAATGCACCGATATGACCTATGACGAGCTTTGCGACGAAATTGCCGCAGCAGCCTCTGCCGACGTAAAGGAAGCACTCGTCCTCTATTCAATTGTGAAAAAGGAAAATATAACCTGCACAAAGGAAGAAATATCGGAGTTTGCCGAGAATATGGCAAGTGATTCCGAGGGCATTTTTGAAAACGGCGAGGAATATATGTCCTATTACGGCGAAAACGCAGTAAAGGATGAATACCTTTGGCATAAGGTTGTGGAAATCGTGCTTTCATACTCAAAGACGAAATAAATCCTACATTATATAGAGGGTATATATGAGCAAAAACAAGGCGATGACCGTCATAGGAAAAATATTGAAGATCACAGCTATCGCCGCAATCGTTATCGGACTTTTAACAGGCGGCGCATTTGCCTTGACGAACGGAATAGTCGTTGCCTCGACAAACGGGAAAATAATCTCCGAAGAGAGGGCGGCAAATCTGAAGGATGTCGATTGCATACTGGTACTCGGCTGTCGGGTTTATTCAAACGAACCGAGCGTTATGCTCTGTGACAGAGTTATGCAGGGCGTTGAGCTTTATAAGCTGGGAGCGTCCGATACTCTTTTTATGAGTGGTGACAGCCGCGACCGATACTATGACGAAACCGGAACGATGTCCCGACTTGCGCAGGAAAACGGAGTTCCAAAGGAAAATATCGTAACCGACCGATACGGCCTCAGCACCTATGAAAGTATGTACCGTGCAGCAAAGCTATACGGTTATAAAAAGGTTATAATTGTAACACAAAAATATCATCTCTACCGTGCGTTATATATCGCAAAGCAGTTTGGAATTGAGGCGTACGGTGTCGCATCCGATCCTCGGGAGTACGGAGGACAGTTCAACCGTGATGTCCGTGAGATCGCCGCAAGAAGCAAGGACTTCGCCTATTGCATATTCAAGCCAAAGCCCAAGTACGGGCTTGAAAAATAAACAAATAAGATCCGCCGTCAGGCGGATCTTATTTGTTTATTTTATTCTCTTGGCATCTTTTCCGAGCTTGAAAACGTAATCGTTGTCTTTAAGATCCTTGTTAAGCAGGGTAGAGTAGTAATTAAAGGTAACGGTCTCGCCATCGGACGAAAAATTCATGTAAAGCACCATTCCCGTGTCCTGCTTGCCGGTAAATGTTCCGTCACGATTTTCCTTCGTATCGTAATTCTGCGGATTTACCATAAGCTGAAGCACACGGTTTCCGTTCACACCGGTAGCAAAGGAATGAACGATATCAAGCGAGGGAGCGCCGGCGTGACCGCTGATGATCATAATAAGGTTTTCGTGCTTCGAAAGCACCTTTTCCCAAAGCACCGACGGCGGATATTCAAAGGGAAACATCGTGTCGGGCGCATCGGTCGTTATCGGAACGCCATGACCGGTCAGAAACCCGTGAGTTGCAAGAATTACCTTCCTGTCGGAATATTTCGTCAGCAGGCTGTCAAGCCATTCGGCAACCGCCTTGTTCGGATTGAAGTCGCTCGTTACGAGCAGATACTTCGTGCCGAGAATGTCAAACTCCTTGTAGGAGTTAACTATCGAGCTTTCGTAGTGACCTCGAATTGCGCTCCAATAAATGTATCCCTCGGGATTGAGCTTTTCCCGTCTTTCGGGATGACGTCCGTCGGAGTCGGTAAAGAAGCCGCCGCAGCCGATAAACTGATCGGTGTATTCGGGGACGTTAAAATAATCGTCGATCATGTAATCGTCATGATTTCCGCGGCAGAGGGAATAAGGGATCTTTTTTTCGTCAAGAAGCGAAACGGCTTCCTTCGCAAGCTCCCATTCCTCAGTTGACGGAATCGGCGTGTGAGCATAGGCGAGGTTTGCATCGTTGTGATAGCCCTCGTCGGTTATGTCGCCGAGCATAAATACGTGCTTGACACGGCGCTTTTCTGCCGTGTCGGCAACGTACTTGAAGATCTGATAAAGCTTCCTCGTGCCGCAAAAGCGGTCACCGCAGGTGATCCATTGAGGATCGCCTATGACGGCTATCGAATAAGCATAATCGTCATTGTATCCCGGCTCTACCCACATCTCCGGCTCAATAGGTGTATCAAACTTGTATTTGTAGTTGTCCATAATGCCCTCGCAGTTTGCTTCAATATTATATGTATAAACATATTATATCACACAGACGGGATTTTGCAAGATGTTTGGGCGAAGATAAATAGAAATGTATTGTTTAATATCGCGTGGGTGTACAAGGTGTGTGCGCTTGTTAGTCTGTTTCGCTTGAGTCGTTCGTAACTATTGTAACTCACATTCTAAATGCAGCTCGAATGATATCAGAATACGAAAATACCTAACAAAAAAGAAAAAGCCGGCAGCGTTTGCTGTCGGCTTTTTGGCACCCCCGGCGGGAATCGAACCCACGACTAATCCTTAGGAGGGACTTGTAATATCCACTTTACTACGGGGGCGTATGCATTAAGGATTATATCATTCTTTAAGATAAAAATCAAGTATGCGCAGGATTTTATTTCGAAAACACTCGAGGAATAGTGCAAAATTGCGACAAAACGCCGCTTATTTTTCCACAGTTTGGTGAAAATGCAAAAACATCAAAAAAATTAAAGATTATGCTTGACTTTTGTTTTGCCGTTTGATATAATAGTCGAGCGCTTTGAGCCAAGCTCGAAGCCGAAAAGCCGCATAAAAAAGAAATTTCAAAAAATTTCAAAAAACTATTGACATTGGTTTTCGTTCGTGGTATACTGAAAGTCCGCTGCGAGCAAAACGGAAGTTGAGTTTGCGGCAAAGCGGTCCTTGAAAATTGAACAACAGAAGAGAAAGTACAAAGCACAAAGAAGTCAAGAAATACTTGAACTGAAATGTGAATACGATCTCGTACAATTCCTTTAAATAAGTAAAAGAGTAAGCTAAGAAGCAAAACTCGACAAATCAGATTTTAGACTCGAAAGAGTATGAAATACCATTTATCGAGAGTTTGATCCTGGCTCAGGATGAACGCTGGCGGCGTGCCTAACACATTCAAGTCGAACGGTGACGGGGACTTCGGTCCCCTGATCAGTGGCGGACGGGTGAGTAACGCGTGAGCAACCTGCCTTTGCTTGGGGGATAACAACTGGAAACGGTTGCTAATACCGCATAATGTAG
>JAZNXR010000048.1:0-3026 GCA_045593985.1 Eubacteriales bacterium | reverse complement strand
CACAGAACGACATGGCTACGATCCGACTTCGGTCTTATGCTCGGTATCTGTAACGGCTTCCAGGCTCTTATCAAGCTTGGCCTTGTTCCTTACGGTAAAATTATCGACACCGATGAAAGCTGTCCTACGCTTACATACAATATAATTGGACGTCACCAGTCAAAGCTTGTTCGTACAAGGGTTTGTACAAATAAGTCTCCTTGGCTCTCCGGTACTGAGGTCGGACAGATTTATACCGTTCCGATTTCTCACGGTGAAGGAAGATTCCTTGCTGACGAGGCGCTTATTCGTCAGCTTGCCGAAAACGGTCAGATTGCAACACAGTACGTTGATCTTAACGGCGTGCCTACCATGGATACCGCATTTAATCCGAACGGCTCGATACTTGCAGTTGAGGGTATAACCTCTCCTGACGGCCGTGTTCTCGGTAAGATGGGACACAGTGAGCGAATCGGCTTGAATCTTTACAAAAATGTTATCGGCGAATACGATATGCAGCTCTTTAGTTCTGCTGTAAAATACTTTAAAAATTAATAGGAGATTTTTAATGGCATACTTAAGTGATATTGAAATAGCTCAGTCAATCAAAATGGAGCCGATCGGAAAGATCGCAAAAAAAATTAAGGTTAACGACGACCAGTATGAGCCGTACGGAAAATACAAGGCAAAGCTTGAACTTTCTTTGCTCGACCGTGAAGGGAATGACGGTAAGCTTATACTTGTTACAGCTATTACTCCTACACCTGCAGGTGAGGGTAAAACCACTACTACCATAGGACTTGCAGACGGACTTCGTAAAATCGGCAAGAAATCAGTTGTTGCTCTTCGCGAGCCTTCTCTTGGACCTGTGTTCGGCGTAAAGGGCGGTGCAGCAGGCGGAGGTTATGCTCAGGTTGTTCCTATGGAGGATATTAACCTTCATTTCACCGGAGACTTCCACGCTATTGGTGCTGCAAACAATCTTCTCGCGGCAATGCTTGATAATCACATATATCAGGGCAACGCTCTTAACATTGATCCTCGTCGCATAACCTGGCACAGATGTGTAGATATGAATGACCGCCAGCTTAGATTCGTTACAAACGGTCTTGGCGGACGTGTAAACGGCGTACCTCGTGAGGATGCTTACGATATTACCGTTGCTTCCGAAATAATGGCTGTCCTTTGCCTGTCCGAGTCGCTTGCTGACCTTAAGGCCAGACTTTCTCGCATAATCGTAGGATATACGTACAATGACGAGCCTGTCACCGCAGGTGATTTAAAGGCGGCTGGCGCTATGACTGCACTTCTTCGAGATGCTCTTAAGCCAAACCTCGTTCAGACACTTGAAGGCACGCCCGCTATCGTTCACGGTGGACCTTTTGCTAATATCGCTCATGGCTGTAACTCTGTTATCGCTACAAGAATGGCAATGCGTCTCGGTGATTATGCTGTTACTGAGGCAGGCTTTGGCGCAGACCTTGGAGCTGAGAAGTTCCTTGATATCAAATGCCGTGCGGCTGGTCTTAAGCCTTCCGCAGTTGTCGTTGTTGCGACTGTCCGTGCGCTCAAGATGCACGGAGGAAGAGCAAAGACAGAGCTTGGTCAGGAGGATCTTGTAGCTCTTGAAAAGGGACTTCCCAACCTTCTTCGTCATGTTTCCAATATTAAGGACGTGTACAAGCTTCCTGCTGTCGTTGCTGTTAACCGTTTCCCGACTGATACCGATGCCGAGATTGCGCTCGTTATCGAAAAGTGCGCCAAGCTCGGCGTTAAGGCTATCCTTTCCGATGTTTGGGCAAAGGGCGGAGATGGCGGCATTGATCTTGCACGTGAGGTTGTGCGTCTCTGCGCAAGAGGCAAAAGCAACTTTACCTTCAGCTATCCCGATGAATATTCTATTGAGGAGAAGATTGAAGCGGTTGTAAAGCGCGTTTATCGCGGCTCGGGTATTAACATCGTTCCTGCTGCACAGAAGCAGATCGATAAGCTTGCTTCGATGGGACTGTCTAATCTCCCTGTATGTATAGCTAAAACCCAGTATTCCTTCTCCGATGATATGACTAAGCTTGGAGCGCCCGAAAACTTTACAGTTACTGTACGCAACGTAAAGGTTTCAGCAGGTGCAGGCTTTATCGTTGTTCTGACCGGCGACATTATGACCATGCCAGGTCTGCCCAAGGTTCCTGCTGCAGAAAAGATCGACGTTCTTGAAGACGGAACGATGGTTGGACTGTTCTGATATGACTGATAAATTGTATCTGTGGGAAAAGGGTAAAACGCCCTATTTTAATCCCGAATACGGCCAGGATGAGCCCAATCTTACACCCTATCTTATAAATGACGGTAAAAAGCACGGTGCTGTAATTGTCGCTCCGGGCGGAGCGTACGCTATGAAGGCATACCAGCATGAGGGCTATGATGTCGCAGAAAAGCTTAATTCATTTGGAATTAATGCATTCGTTATTGATTATCGAGTGGCACCGTATCAGTATCCTGCAATTACGGAAGATATTCTTCGTGCTGTGCGCTACGTACGTTATCACGCCGACAGAATGAATATTGATCCTTCGAAGATTGCCGTGCTCGGCTTTTCGTCGGGCGGCCATCTTTGTAACAGTGCAATGTGCGTTTTTGACTACGGAAAGGACGGTGACGAGATAGATAACGTCTCGTCAAGGCCCGATGCAGTCGTGCTTTGTTATCCCGTAGTCACTCTCGTTGAGAATTATATGCACGTTGGCTCGCGTGAGCGTCTTCTTGGCGGTTTACCAAATGAAGATGAGCTTGCGTATATGCTTTCGGGTGAAAAGGCCGTAAAGGAAGATACGCCCCCGTGCTTTATCTGGCATACACAGGACGACGATGGCGTTTCGGTTTGGAATTCTTTAAAGCTTTATAACGCGCTGACCGAGAAAAATATTCCTTCAGAGCTTCACATTTTCCCACATGGTGTCCACGGCGTCGGTATGGCTCCAAATATGAATGACGTTTCTCAGTGGACGTCACTTTTGAAAACATGGCTTACTAATCTTGGCTTTTAAAAA
>JAZNXR010000047.1:0-32060 GCA_045593985.1 Eubacteriales bacterium | reverse complement strand
GGAGTTCGACTCTCCGCAGGAGCACCAAAAATCGACAGGTTTCGACCTGTCGATTTTTTATCCATTGCGAAAGCAATGGCATATCATCGCCGCAAGGCGTATATCATCACGCGAAGCGTGCATATCATCAACCGCAGGCTGTATCTTCTTTCGCAATGATGATATACAAAACTTCGTTTTGATGATATACACGGCTTTGCCGTGATTTATGTAAGAGTTCGAATTCATACGCAAAAACGGCAAAAATATCTTTTTATAGTCCTTATACAGAAAAAGCAGGTCAATTACCTGCTTTTTTCATTTTTATCCTTCTTCAATTTCATAATTATTTTTACATCTCCTAATTGACAATCCTTCTTCTCTGTGGTATAATTAGTTATACAAATCATACATTTCGCACAAGGAGATAAATATGAGCAGCCCAAAAGGAAAATATGCGTGGACGGTAACCGTCGGAGAAAAAGGACAGATAGTAATTCCAAAGCAGGCAAGAGACCTTTTTGACATAAAGCCCGGCGACACGCTTGTCGTGCTTGGCGATGTGATGCGCGGTCTTGCCATTCCACCGAAGGATACTCTTACATTGTTCTCACAGGCGGTCTTTGAGACCTTTGAGGAAAATAAAAATGACAGCAATTGAAATTAAAAGCCTGACTAAAAAATATAAGGACGTAACCGCGGTAAATAACCTTTCTCTTGAAATATATGAGGGAGAACTGTTTTCGCTGCTCGGAATAAACGGCGCAGGCAAAACAACAACCATTAAAATGCTTTCCTGCCTATCACGTCCGACAGGCGGCACGGCATATTTGCTCGGCTCAAGCATTGTCGATGAGCCTTATAAAGTCAAATCGGTAATAGGAATATCCCCGCAGGAAACCGCAGTAGCAGCAGGTCTCACCATATATGAAAACCTTGAGCTTATCTGCGGCATACACGGCTTCGATAAGGAGAAAACCGCTTCAAAAATCAAAACCCTGATTGAAGAATTTAATCTTAAGGACATTCTGAATAAGAAGGCAGGAAAGCTTTCGGGCGGCTGGCAAAGAAGGCTCAGCATAGCAATGGCGCTTATTGGAGAGCCGAAGATACTTTTCCTTGATGAACCTACCCTTGGACTTGACGTAATTGCACGAAGCGAGCTTTGGGATACGATTCGCTCACTTAAGGGTAAGATCACTATCATATTGACAACTCATTATATGGAGGAGGCAGAGGCGCTTTCCGACCGTATCGGCATCATGAAAAACGGCTCTCTCATCGCTCTCGGCACCGCAGATGAGCTTAAAGCTAAGTCAGGCAAGGAAAAATTCGAAGAAGCTTTCGTTGCCTTGGTCAAGGAGGCGAAAATATGAGAATTCTCGCATTTTCCAAAAGAACACTAAAGGAGATCCTTCGTGATCCACTAACACTTTGCTTTGGCCTTGGCTTCCCTGCGATTTTGATTTTACTTTTGTCCGCAATACAAGCAAATATTCCCGTCAGCTTATTTGAGATAGATAAGCTCGCTCCGGGAATGACGGTATTCGGAATGTCTTTCATAACTCTATTTTCCGCAACACTGATATCAAAGGATAGAGAAAGCGCATTCTTAACACGGCTTTACGCCTCGCCTATGAAAGCAATCGATTTCATTATCAGCTATACCCTGCCCCTGCTACCGATAGTCATTGCACAAAGCATATTTTGCTACCTTGTCGGCTTGTGTCTTGGTATGACACCAACGATAAATATCATTTACGCCCTGCTTTTCTCACTTCCGCTTTCATTATTCTTCATTGGACTAGGACTTCTATTCGGCAGTATACTGAGTCAAAAGCAGGTCGGAGGAATTTGCGGAGCGATGCTAACAAATTTAACCGCCTGGCTTTCGGGCATCTGGTTTGACCTTGAGCTTGTAGGGGGAGCATTCAAGGCAATAGCAAACGCTTTGCCCTTCTATCACGGAGTACAGCTTCAACAAGCCGTTTTCGCAGGAGACTTTTCGGGCGTAATGACGGATCTTGCAGTAATAGCTGCCTATGCTTTGCTCGTCATTATCCTTGCAGTATTATTCTTTCTTCGCCAAATGAAAACGCATTAACAAAAAGCACCTGCTTTGCAGGTGCTTTTTAATTTAAAGAATGTATCCCCCGTCAACCGAAAGCACCTGTCCCGTAATAAAGGAAGCGCCCTCTGACGCAAGGAAATATATTGCTTCGGCAACCTCATCAGGCATTCCAATTCGGCATAAAGGAGTATCATCTGCAAGCCCGTTAAGAGTTTCTTCCGATAGCAATGCATTCATATCGGTATTTATGACGCCGGGGGCGACGCAGTTGACTCTTATCCCCGACGGACCAAGCTCTTTAGCAAGCGCTTTTGTTAAACCTATCACTGCCGCCTTTGAAGCAGAATAAACGCTCTCGCACGACGAGCCGCTGATGCCCCACATAGAAGACACGTTAACTATACTTCCCTTATGCTCCTTAAGCATATACTTTGCAGCCTCTCGGCAACAGTAAAATGTACCGTCATAATTTATAGCATTAACTCTTGAGAATTCATTATCTGAAACATCTGTAAGCAGTCCGTATGACGAAACTCCTGCATTATTGACGAGTACGTCAATGCTCCCAAACCGTTCGTATATTTCTCTAAACAGCCCCTCAACGTCATTTGAGATATGAACATCAAGCTTATATGCGAAAGCAGAAGCTCCGTCATTTCTTAGCATCGAAACAAGCTCTTCGGCAGCTTCCTTTGAATTGTTATAGCAAACGATCGTATTATATCCGCGCTTTGCAAACATTATCGCAGCTGCTCTGCCTATTCCGCGAGAAGCGCCTGTAATTACAGCAGTTTTCATTTTAACTCCTTTATAGCCGCATTAGCGGCTTCTTCGTCATTATAACATAGCAAAAAAATTTTTTCAATAATTTTAGAAAATAATCACATTACTTTCACATTAGGGCTTTATAATCAAGACATAACGATAAAAAAGGAGCAAAATATGAACAATCCATACGATCCTACAATAAATAATCAGCCCACGTCCGAGCAGCCTCAGGCAAATGAGGAATCAACGTCTCAGGCAGAAACCGCGCCGCAGAACGATAATCAAAGCGGCTACGCAGGTCAAGGCGCTCAAAGCTCACCATACAGTCAGCCCTACGGTCAGCAGTTTACTTCGCCTTACGGCGCATACAGTCCTGCCGGCCCTCAAAACGTCCAATATGGCGGCTACTACGGACAGCCCGTTCAGCCACAGTTTAATCCTCAAAATAATAGGCCTTATATGCCTGCTCCTAAGCCCAAAAAGCCCAAGTCTCCCGCTTCAAAGGGATTCGTAATCGGCATTGGAGCGATCACTATTGCGATCAGCCTCGTTCTCAGCCTCTTGGTAAGTCTCTCGTCCCTTCCTGTTGATAACCCATATTTCTTCAGCGTAGGCAGTGATGTAATTATCCAGTACGCTCCCAAGAACGAAACTCAAGTTCCGATAACAAACAAGGGTATTGCCGCTTACGTTGCTTCGGTTGCATCAAACGCCGTAGTCGAGGTAACGACAGAGACTGTTGAAACCGATACCTATTACGGTCAATATATAACGGAGGGCGCCGGCAGCGGTGTCATTATCTCAACCTCCGACAGCGGAAGCTACATTCTGACCTGCGCTCACGTCATCGAAGACGTAGCAAAGATCACAATTAAGCTCAAGGACGGAACGGTCTACGAGGCTGACTCCTATATTTGCGACAGCGAAAGTGACGTAGGCGTTATCAAGCTTAATGTTAAGGGCCTTCCCGTTGCAACCGTCGGACAGTTCGACGAGGTTGTTGTAGGAGAAGATGTAGTCGCAATCGGAAACCCTCTCGGCACGCTTGGCGGCTCAGTCACACAAGGCATCGTCAGTGCGCTCGACCGTGATATTATCATTGACGGAACGACCTATACCCTTCTTCAAACGAATGCGGAAATCAACCCCGGCAACTTCGGCGGCGGACTTTTCAATGCGAAGGGCGAGCTTATCGGTATCGTCAACGCCAAATCGATCGGCGAAAACGTCGAAGGACTCGGATTCGCAATTCCGGTTTCCAATGCTATTGAGATCATGACTGACCTCATTGAAAAGGGATACGTATCAGGTCGAGTCAAGCTTGGCTTCGAGCTGTTTGAAATTCAATCCGAGGAAGATATAACCCATTGGCTCAAGTACAGCAGATATTTCACCGATTACGGTGTATATATCGCATCCTCCGAGAATTCTCAGTTCCGCGAAGGCGACCTTCTCGTTGCAATTAACTCCGATAAAATATACTCCATTTCAGACGTGAAGTCGGCCCTCGGCAAGTATGAGGTTGGCGATAAGGTAACGATCACCGTATCGAGAATCGTCGATAATAGAGTAAGGATATTCAATTTCGAGCTCACTCTGACCGAAAAAAAGTGATAATTATTGCAATTCTCAATTAGATAATGTATAATTAAGGGGAGGATAACCGATAGTTATCTTCCCCTATTTTTAAAAGGATGAATTATTATGTATCACATTCTTGTTGTAGATGACGAAGCGCAAATAAGAAAGCTTATAAAAAAATACGCCGAGTATGAGGGACACGACGTCACAGAAGCTCAAAACGGCATGGAAGCCGTTCATCTCTGTCAAAGAGAATGCTTTGATATTATCATTATGGATATAATGATGCCCGAGCTTGACGGCTTTTCTGCAAGCAAAATTATTCGCTCCTTCTCAAATACGCCTATATTGATCCTCTCCGCGCGCGGTGAGGAATATGATAAGATCAATGGCTTCCGACTTGGAATTGACGATTACGTCGTTAAGCCGTTTTCCGGCAAGGAGCTGATGCTCCGAATCGAAGCAATCATGAAGCGAGTAAACTCAAAAGCAAAGGAAGAAAATAAGGAATTTTTCCGTTATGACGGGCTTGAAATCGACTTCGGCGCAAGAACTGTAACGATTGACGGTAAGCGAGTAAACCTCACGCCAAAGGAATATGATCTGCTCTACTATATGTGCATAAATAAAAACCTCGCACTCTCGCGCGAGCGACTTATTTCCGAGGTCTGGGGCTACGATTTTGACGGCGACGAAAGAACGCTCGATACACACATTAAGCTCCTTCGCAAAAGCCTGATGAATTACAGTAACATGATAGTAACACTACGAGGGGTGGGATATCGTTTTGACACGGAATAACGCACACAAGCCAAGAGTTGCTCTGAAGCTATTCGCCTTCATCCTGAGCTTTGTTGGAGCGATTATTCTGCTTTTGCTGCTGCTTCAGGTCATATTTCTCGGAACCATCCATCAGTCGGTCGTAATATCAGAAACAAAGGATATAGCAAAAAAGCTTGAAACTTATACCGCATCTCCCCTTACGCTTGAAAGCAATGCGCAAAAGCTTGCATCCGACAAGTCGGTCTGCATTCTCGCATACCGCTTTGAAGGAAAAGTAGCAACAAAGATGTTTTCCTGCGACGTAAGCGAAAACTGCGTAATTCACTCTATAACAAAAGGCGAGCTTATCTCCTTTCACCGTAGAGCAAAGGAAAGCGGAGGAAAGCTTCTCCAGCAATATGTATACAACGCTGAAACAAGCACATATGAGCAGACCGCAAAAAATAAAGACGGTCAATGGATTGTCTATTCCTTTATTGTAAAGGACGCACGCGGTGACGATATGCTCTTTTTGATCAACGCATACGTTGCACCGGTTGCATCAACAGTCAGAACACTGAACTACATACTTCTTATAATCGGGTTAGCTACGGTAATTCTCTCGGCAATATTAACGCTTATCCTTGCCCGATCGATAACAAAGCCGATAACAGAGATAAGCGCTTCAGCGCTTGAGCTTGCAAAAGGAAATTACGGCGTCACCTTTAAAAGTGGCTCATACCGAGAGGCGGAGGAGCTGTCCGAGACGCTCACTTATGCAGCATCAGAGCTATCACGAGTCGAAAAATTGCGTTCCGAGCTTATCGCAAATACAACTCACGACCTTCGAACGCCTCTTACAATGATAACCGGCTATGCAGAGCTTATGCGAGATTTCGAGCAGGAAAACACTCCCGAAAATGCAGCAATAATCGCTGACGAAGCAAAGAGAATGACCTCCTTAGTTAACGACATGCTTGAAATTTCGAAATTCGAAAACGGCGTTGTATCATCAAACGTCGAAACCTTCAATATAACGGATGCAGTCGCATCGGAAATCGAAAAATATCAGGAATTCAGCCGAAAAGACGGCTATATACTGCGCTTCGAAGCCGATAAGTCGGTTACAGTCAAAATCGATAGAAGTAAAATTATTCGTGCGCTCTTAAACCTTGTAAATAATGCTCTTACCTATACAGGAGACGACAAAACCGTAATAGTCCGTCAAGAGATATATTTCAATGGGCAAAATGATGTTCTCCGTTATTCCGTTATCGATTCGGGCGAGGGAATTCCGGAGGATAAGCTCCCATTGATTTGGGAGAGATATTATAAGGTCGATACCCCTCATAAGCGCTCGGTACACGGAAGCGGACTTGGGCTTTCAATCGTGAACAAGCTTATGATCACGATTGGAGGTCGCTGTGGCGTACTCTCGTCACTTGGCAACGGTAGTATCTTCTTTATTGAAATTGATATCTGATTACTTTTAATAGCCAAAAGGCTAATACGAAAGGACAAAAATGAAATCAAGAGGACTGCGATACGCAGTAAAAACATTGATTCCCTGCATTGCTTTTGCGGGAACGGCAGGCATAATAACGGGAGCGCTTATTTTCCTGTTTAAAGTATGCTCAACATTTATAATTAAAATTTCAAAGCAAGCGTACGGCTTCGTGCAGGATAATCCTGTATATCTGCCGCTTCTTTTGGCAGCATTAGCCGTTATTGCCTTTATAGCATCGATTCTGCTCAAATGGGAGCCGTCATGCAAGGGCGGTGGAATCCCGACATCGACAGCAATACTGCGAGGCCTTATAACCTTTAATTGGCTCAAAAACGTAATTATACTGTTCGCGTCTGCAATGCTCACCTATCTTGGAGGCGTCCCTCTCGGAATTGAAGGCCCAAGCGTTCAGATCGGAACTGCGGCGGGACGAGGAACTGTCCGTGTGTTTGGAAAAAAGAACCGAGCATGGGACAGATACATAATGACGGGAGGCGCCTGTGCGGGCTTTGCAGCTGCAACCGGCGCACCTATCAGCGGCATACTCTTTTCCCTTGAGGAAGCGCATCGCCGCTTCTCGCCCATGATTTTTATGACGTCTGCCTCTGCCGTTATCGCAGGAAGCATAACGGCAAAAAAGCTTTGTGAGCAATTTGGCGTGAGCTATAATATGTTCCACCTCCCTGCTTCCACGTCGCTTCCCATGCATTTTTTATGGTCTGCATTGATCGTCGGCGCAATTTGTGCGCTGGTAGCAATCGCATTCACGATGCTGTACCGAAAAACATTCAGCATAATTTCAACCAAGCTTGCAAAAATCCCGCTGGCGCTTAAATTTGTAGTAATATTTGTAATTATAGGCGTTCTCGGCTTTGCCAGTGAGCATTTTCTCGGCTCAGGACATGATATCATAGATCTTCTTCTTGAAGGACACGGAGTCTGGTACATGATCTTGCTCTACCTGTGTGTAAGAGCAATAGTGATAATTGTCTCAAACAATGCAGGAATTACAGGCGGACTGTTCGTTCCTTCTCTTGCTTTTGGCGCAATGATCGGAGCTATATGCGGAAAGGTAATGGTTTCCTTAAACATTCTTCCGGCACAGCATTTTGCCATAATCGTAATAATTGGAATGACGTCATATATCAGCGCATCCTCAAGAACACCGCTTACCGCAATAGTATTTGCAGTAGAGGCGCTCAGCTGTTACGAAAATATACTGCCAATCGCAACGGGTGTCGTATTTGCATACATCATTATCGAATCTCTTGGCGTTCCTGCATTCTCCGAGGTTGTAATCGAATCGAGAGTAGAAACGATGAATCACGGTAAGAACGCAATGATGATAAAGACTTCACTTACCGTGCAAAAGAACGCCTTTATCGTCGGTAAGGAAATTCGAGATATACTCTGGCCCCCGACCTGTGTCGTAACCTCCGTTGAAAAAGCACCGGGAGCGACAGGATCATTTACTGCTTCAGGCGATATTTTGCACCTGCATTATATGACGTATGATAACGCCGAAACAATGAGCTTGCTTGAAGCGCTTCTTGGCGATCAGCCTTCCGATGACGGAGATAACGCCGAATACCGTCAAAAGAAAAACAACGACCTTATTCCGGAACTTTAAAATATCCCTTCCCTAAAACAAATAAAGCGCCCTCATCGGGCGCTTTATTTATATTTGATTAAAGCTTAGAAAATCCGAAGCTGTTAACGAGAGCGTCAATGCGCTCGCCGTTACGGCACATGGGACATTCGTGCGAGCCGTAGCTGACGTAGTCACTAAGATCCTTCAGGTCGAATACACTCTCGACTCTGTAACCCATACAGTCATCAGTCGTTGCAAAAATCGAGGCAATACCGGCAACGCTGCCGCCGTAGTAGTTAACCGCCTCTATTGCGGCTCTTGCGGTAAAGCCCGTCGTAACGGATGCCGCAAGGATAAGAACGCTGCAGCCCTCTATTGCAGGAACCATGCTGTCTCTGAAGAAAAGCTGGCTTCCCGAGGTATGCTCGGGGGTAATAATATTTATCGTCTGATTGGAATTGAGGTTGGAATAACCGCTTTTTGTAAGATGATTTGCAAGGCAAGCGCCGATAACCTCAGTACCGTCAAGGCAAAGAACGGTATTTACGATAGAGGTCGCATAAAAGCGAGAGGCAAGCTCCTCGCCTACCGCCTTAGCCTCGGAAAGTCTCGTTTTCTGCTTTGCTACATCGATATAATAATTAATATGGCTGTGGCTTGTAGCAAAATGTCCCTTGCTTACACGAAGAAACAAATTACTCTTGCCGCTTCTTATCTTGTATGAATTTTCGCTTGGCATAATGGCCCTCCAAATGTATTTTATTCAGTATATGCCGAAAAAGCATATTCGACTGCCGTCAATCTTCAAGCTTCATATATCCGTCTTTTACAAGACCTATCTTGCGAAGCAGCTCGTTGATTATAAAGGAAAGGATTGCAGGAAGAATGAAGCAGATAAGAACGAGTCCAACCCAATTAAGAACGGTAACATCGGCGGTATATCCATTAGCTTTGTCAAACCAACCGAGGATCATACCGATAGGGCCAAGTAAACCGCAGGTACCCATACCGGAATTGATTGCCGCTCCGTACATACGAAGTCCGAAAACGCAGACAGCAAGAGGTCCGGTAATTGCCGAAGCAAGAGTCGGAGCGATCCAGATCTGCGGATGACGGATAATGTTCGGCATCTGAAGCATGCTCGTACCGATTCCCTGTGAAAGAAGTCCGCCCCATTTGTTTTCCCTGAAGCTGATGATAGCAAAGCCAACCATCTGCGCACAGCATCCGGCAACAGCCGCCGCACCTGCGATGGCAAGTCCCTCGTTACCGTTTAAGTGAACATCCAAGCTTCCCGTAAGAAGAAGACCGTGACATATAGCGGCAGAGGATATTGGAAGAGTAAGAACAACACCAACAACAACAGAGATAATAACGGAAGCTACAAGCGGTGCCTGAAGTGAAGCCCAACCGATAAAGTCACTTATGTAACCAACTGCTTTACCGATGTAAGGAGCAACAAGGATAGAAAGACCGCATCCGACAAGGATGGTCGTAAAAGGAGTAACGATAATATCGACCTTGGTCTTTTTTGAAACGAGCATACCAACTTCAACCGCCGCAATAGCGATAAAGAACACCGCAAGAGGTCCACCTGCGCCGCCGAGAGCGTTCGCAGCGTTACCTACTGCCGCCGCAGAGAAGATAACGAGGGGATGTGCCTTAAGCGAGTAAGCAATAGCAGCCGCCATAGCAGGGCCTGCCATCTTCGTTGCATATCCGCCAATAGTTGATAGGAATTCGAGCTTCGGTATCATACCGAGCGCATTGAATATCGTTCCAATAAGGAGCGATGCGAAAAGTCCCTGCGCCATAGCGCCCATTGCGTCAATAAAATAACGCTTCAAAATCCTTTTAATCATTTTGTGCCTCCGTAAATTTTTGTAACTATTATATTACTTTGAAAAGTCGAAATCAATATACAAAATGACAAAAATTGTCGGAATTAAGTTGGGAATTCTATTTATTCCACTTATTCTTTCCCTTAAGGTCATTATAAATTGAAACAAAGCTGTCATGACGGCTCTTTACTATATCTCCGCGCTTGACTGCATCGTAGATAGCACAACCGTCCTCGCACAGATGCGTGCAACGAGTGTAACGGCATCCACCAATATACTTTTCAAATTCAGGGAAAGTATAAAGCAAGTCTTCCTTGTCAAAGAAATCAAAACGCACGAAATCAAGAAGCGAAAATCCGGGAGTATCTGCAACGTATCCCTCGGTGCCGTCACCGAAAAGCTCGGAAAGCGGATAAAGCTCAACGTGTCGCGTCGTATGCTTTCCTCGTGCAATCTTAACGCTTATCTCTCCGGTCTCAAGCTCAAGCTCTGGGAAAAGCGCCGTCATAAGCGTCGATTTTCCTACACCCGATGCGCCTGCAAAGCAGGAGATAAGTCCTTTACATTCGTTATGAATATACTCTCTGATTTCGGGAACAGCACTGTTATCCTTGCCCGAAACAAAGGTCTTAAAGCCGGATTTTTCATATATTGCCGCAAGCTCCCGCGCCTTATCCGGCGCAATATCAGCCTTAGTTACGGTAATAACCGGGCGAATTCCGCAATGCTCGGCAATACAAGTAAGCTTATCTATTGACAGTAGCGCAGGCTCAGGCTCGGCGCAGGCGAAGGTAATAAATATAACACCCACGTTTGATATCGGCGGACGGATAAGACAATTCTTCCGCTCGTCAATTTCCTGCAAAACGTAGCCGCCATCGTCAAGGACGGTTACATCGTCGCCAATACAGGGCTTGATGCTCTCGTGTCGAAAAGCACCCTTCGCCTTACAGCTTATCGTTCTTCCGTCATCAAGACGAATGAAGTAAAGCCCGCCTATTCCCTTTATAAGCTTACCTTTCAGTTCCATATTCCGTCCTTAAAGTTTGATATTAACATTTTATATCATAATTCAAAAAAAATCAAGTATTTTAACCCTTCAAAGCAGTAAATCCCCGCAATACTGCGGGGATTTCTTGAAAATCGCGTCTGATTACTGCTCGATTTCGGTATATACTACGTTACCAATATCTCTGATATCGCCCGTTATATCCTTATACAGACGTCTTGCAATCACGAAGTTGACACCGAGGTTGCCCTGCTTGCCGCTTTTTGGAGGAACGACCTTAAGTGCAAACTCCTTGTCGATAAGCCCACTTATCTTCTCGATGATCTCGTTCGCCTTATACATATCGTCGATCTCAACGTAAATGACCTCAACGCTCTTACGTCTTCTTTCAAGACGCGCGAAGATGATAAGGGAAAGAACAAGAAGAACAGTAGCAATAATTGCGCCCGCATAAAAACCACAGCCGACGGCAATACCGATAATAGCGGTAGTCCATACGCCCGCCGCTGTCGTCAGTCCCATAATTACGTTATTATCCTTAAGTATGATCATCCCCGCACCGAGAAAACCGATGCCGGAAATAACCTGTGCGGCAATACGCATCATATCTCCGTTGTTTCCGAGATACACCTGAGCATATACGCCGATAAGTGAGGTAAGCGCAGCACCCATACAAACGAGGACGTGAGTGCGGATGCCTGCGGCTCTGCCGTGCTTTGCTCTTTCGCTTCCGATAATCACACCGATAAGAACGGTAAGCGCCAATCGAAATGCAACTTTATATACAAATTCCCACATAAATATGTAACTCCTGATATGTTCTTTATATAATATTATACAATATAAATGTCGTAAAGTAAAGACTTAAAAGCAAAATTAACAATAAATTTCCTTTATGGCATCCGTGTCGAGCAATTAGACTTGATTTTCGAGCCGAAATATGATAGAATGATAGGGCAATTTTTTAGAAACGGAAACAAAGCTATGGACATTTTACTAAAGCTATCCGAGGAGCTTAAGCTACCTCAAAAACAGATCGATGCGGCCGTAAAGCTGATCGACGAAGGAAACACTATTCCCTTTATCGCGCGTTACCGTAAGGAAGTAACGGGATCTCTTGACGATACCGTCCTCCGTACTCTTAACGACAGATTAAATTACCTCCGCAACCTCGAAAAACGCCGCGAGGAGGTCCGTGCATCTATTCTCGAGCAGGGCAAGCTCACTCCCGAAATAAACGAAGCGCTTGATAAGGCAGAGATTCTTGCCGAGATCGAGGATATATACCGTCCCTTCAAGCCTCGCAGAAAAACGAGAGCAGACCTCGCGCGTGAAAGAGGACTCGAGCCTCTCGCATCAGAGCTTATTTCACAGAAGGATTCTTATGATAAGCCTCTTGTCGATATGGCAGAGGAATATATAAATGAAGAGCTCGGTGTGATAACAGCAGACGACGCGCTGAACGGCGCCTGCGACATTATTGCAGAGGACATCTCGGATAACGCCGACTATCGCCGCCGTATAAGAGAGCTTTCTCACAGATTCGGCACACTCAAAACCGAAAAGGTCGGCGAGGATGAAAACGGCACCTATTCGATGTACTACGAGTATTCGGAAAAAATGTCCGATATCCCCGGTCACAGAATTCTCGCTATCAACCGTGCAGAAAAGGAAGAGGTGCTTAAGGTCACCTTCTCCGTTCCCTCCGACCTCATTCTTAACGATCTGTTCGCAAAGGTTGTAGAAAACCCGAAAAGCCCGGCGTTTAAGTACGTCGCTCGCGCAGTCATCGACGGATATGACCGTCTCATCGCTCCCTCAATTGAGCGTGAGCTTCGCTCCGATGCCTTTGATAACGCCTGCGAGGGCGCAATCAAGCTCTTCTCGGAAAACCTCAAGAATCTGCTTATGACTCCTCCGCTAAAGGGAAAAACAGTTCTTGGTCTTGATCCCGGTTACCGTACCGGCTGTAAGCTTGCTGTCGTTGATAAAACCGGCAAGGTGCTCGATACCGCCGTTATTTACCCGACAAAGCCTCACGAAAGAATAGCAGAGGCTGAAAGAATCGTAAGCGGACTTATTAAGAAATACAGCGTTGACGTCGTTGCAATCGGAAACGGAACGGCATCAAAGGAAAGCGAAATATTTATTGCGGGACTAATAAAGAAGCTCCCCGAAAAATTCCGCTATGCAATGGTAAGCGAGGCAGGAGCATCGGTATATTCCGCATCAAAGCTCGCAGCAGAGGAATTTCCCGATTTTGACGTTACTCAAAGAAGCGCGGTTTCGATCGCACGCCGTCTGCAGGATGCCTTGGCAGAGCTTGTTAAGATTGATCCCAAGTCGATCGGCGTCGGACAGTATCAGCACGATATGAAGCCCGCACGACTTTCCGAAGCGCTCGAGGGAGTTGTCGAAAGCTGCGTTAACACGGTCGGTGTAGACCTCAATACGGCATCTCATTCCCTCCTTTCCTACGTAGCGGGCATAAATGCAACTTCAGCGAAAAACATCGTTAAATACCGTGAGGAAAACGGCGAATTCGGCTCCCGTGCCGAGCTGCTTAAGGTGCCGAGAATCGGTGCGAAAGCGTACGAGCAGTGCGCAGGCTTCTTAAGAGTTTTCGGATCAAGAGAGATCCTCGATTGCACAGGCGTTCACCCCGAGTCCTACGATGCCGCAAGAAAGCTCATATCGACCTTCGGATACGCGCAGGAAGACGTCAAAAACGGCAAGCTCACTTCCCTTCGCGCATCGGTTAAGGAGTATGGAGAAAGCAAGCTCGCAGCCGAGCTCGGTATAGGAATCCCAACCCTTAACGATATTATAGGCGAGCTTGAAAAGCCGGGACGTGATATTCGTGACGAAGCACCCGAGCAGGAATTCCGTGACGACATTCTCGATATGTCCGACCTCACAGAGGGCATGGTTCTGACAGGAACAGTCAGAAACGTAATCGACTTCGGTGCATTCGTTGATATCGGCGTTCATCAGGACGGCCTCGTTCACGTTTCGCAAATCTCGAACAAGTATATTAAGCATCCGTCCGAGGTGCTTTCGGTCGGTGACAGAGTTACCGTGAAGGTGCTTTCGGTCGATGTCAAGAAGCAACGCATCGGACTGACAATGAAGCTCTAACTTCTAATTTATTAGAGTTTTAACCGTATCATCAGGCCTAAAATGCCCCTATTTGTGCCGTTTATGTGACAAGTTGCACAAATGGGGGCATTAAAATTTATCTATTACGGCTCTATCATTTAACGCCGATTTTTGGTAGAATATTACCGTTAATAATTATGTAATCAGTCGCCCGATTCAGGGCGCAATTTTCAGGAGGAAAATTATGGCAAGTCTATCTTTTAAGCACATTTACAAAAAGTATCCCGGCGGCGTTACCGCGGTTTCGGATTTCTGCCTTGAAGTCAAGGACAAGGAATTCATAATCTTCGTCGGTCCTTCCGGTTGTGGTAAGTCTACTACCCTTCGTATGATTGCAGGTCTTGAGGAGATCACCGAAGGTGAGCTTTATATCGGAGATAAGCTTATCAACGACGTAGCTCCTAAGGACAGAGATATTGCGATGGTTTTCCAGAACTACGCTCTTTATCCTCATATGACCGTTTTCGATAACATGGCATTCGGTCTTAAGCTCCGCAAGGTTCCGAAGGAAACGATCAAGAAGAAGGTTGAAGAGGCTGCAAGAATCCTCGATATCGCACACCTTCTCGACAGACGTCCTAAGGCTCTTTCCGGTGGTCAGAAGCAGAGAGTTGCGCTCGGACGTGCAATCGTCCGTGAGCCTAAGGTATTCCTTCTCGACGAGCCGCTTTCCAACCTCGACGCAAAGCTTCGTGCAGCGATGAGAACAGAGCTTACCAAGATTCATAAGCGTCTCGGCACTACCTTCGTATACGTTACTCACGACCAGGTAGAGGCTATGACGATGGCAACCCGTATCGTTGTTATGAAGGACGGTCTTATCCAGCAGGTTGACACTCCTCAGAACCTTTACGATTACCCTGCTAACACCTTCGTTGCAGGCTTTATCGGAACTCCTCAGATGAACTTCATCGATGCTACCCTGAAGAAGGACGGCTCTGATGTATATATCGTATTCGGAAAGAACGAGATCAAGCTTCCCGCAGAGAAGGCACAGGATCCTGCACTTGCTGACTATATCGGCAAGGAGGTTATCGTTGGCGTTCGTCCTGAGTGCCTCAAGGATGAGCCTCTCGCAATCAGCACCATGGCTGATTCCGTTATCGATGCTCACGTTGACGTTACCGAGCTTATGGGCGCAGAGATCTACCTCTATGTTTCTACCGACGGTATCGATCCTCAGACTCCCCAGAACCTTATCGCTCGCGTTTCTCCTCGCGCTGTTGCAAGAACAGGCGACGATATCAAGCTTGCAATCGACGTTGCAAGAATTCACATCTTCGATAAAGACACCGAGATGTGCATCGTTCACTGATAAAGGCTTTAAAGCACCGCAGAAATTCTGCGGTGCTTTTCTTATACACTCCAAGCGGAATTGTGATGTTAGCCTTATTAACAAATTTCATTGTTGACAAAATGCGCCATATCATATATAATATATTTGTTATGTCTGAACGTCTGACATACAAAATCGTTACAAGAAAGCAAAAGTCTTCTTGTTAAATTTTTAAAACATTTTTGGAGGAAACACCATGTTTGAAAAAATCAAAGAACTTCTCGTTAACGATCTTCAGATCAATCCCGATGACATCAAGCCCGAAGCAGAGCTTGTAAACGACCTCGGTATCAACTCTCTTGAGCTTGCTGACCTCATTCTCCTCTGCGAAGAGAAGTACGGCATTGAGATCAAGGATGACGATATTCATAAGTTCATCACCGTAGGCGACGTTGCAAATTATCTCGAAGAAAACAAATAATTTTTAGCAAGTAATCTTAAAGGAGGGACGGCATGAGTAAGCTTGCAGAGTTCTTTATCGGACTGGCGATAGTTTGTTTGGTGCTTGTCGTGTTGACATTAATCGCAATTGCAATTTATGCCAAGCGCAAAAAGGACAATATAGCAAAGCTTCTCTCGTCAAACGAGCGTGGCGGTGATTTCGTATACCGCCTGATCAGAACCGCCTTCCCCGCTTCAAAAACGCTTCGTTCCGCAGTGCTTCCGCTTGATAACGGACAAAGGGCAATGGCAGACCTCATACTTGTCGACAGCGGCGGAGTATTCGTCATTCGTGTTAAGAATTTCCCCGGAAAGATCGACAATTCAAACCGAAGCGTCTGGACGGTTGAAAACTCAAAGGGCGTAGGAGAATTCCCCAACCCGTTTGAGCAAAACAGATACGCCGTCAGCGCAATAGACGGAATTTTGAAGCGAGAAAAGCTCCTCAACGTCCCAAAGCATAATATAGTTGTCTTCACGCAAAAGCGAACGGTTTTTAAAATCAGATCGGAAAAGCTGACAACAGCAGACAACCTGCTCGAAACTATTTCCGACCTTAACAAAAATCGCTTCCTTACAGCAAGGGAAGTCAGCTCAGCCTTGACGGCGATCAAGAGCCATAGCACATATAAGTAAATAAAAGCCCCAAAATCGGGGCTTTTATTTTTTGTTCAGAACGCAAAGCAGCCTATCAACGTCATGCCTTGTGTTAAAAACCGAAAACGAGGCACGAACGGCGCCGCCTAAAGGAGTTTTAAGTGTCCTATGTCCAAGCGGTGAGCAGTGATATCCCGCCCGAACGCAGATGCCATTCTCGTCAAGCATGCGAGCTGTAACCTCAGACGAAACACCGTCAACATTAAACAGCACAGTCCCACCGCAATCACCGTAAAGGGTGATATTGTCAATCACCGAAAGCCCCTCGTAAAGGAGCCGACCAAGCTCATTTTCAATTTCTTCGATCTTCGGCATCGTAATCCGCTTAACCGTTTTGATTCCCGCAGAAAGCGCCGCAACAGCAGGAGTCGGAAGCGTTCCGCCCTCAAAGCGCTCGGGAAGAAAATCCGGCATAAAAGTCTCAAGCGAATTCACTCCGTTACCGCCGTAAACAAACGTATTAAGCGCCGAAGCAGATTTCCCGTACTTATCAGCAAAGATTACAAAACCGCTTCCCTGCACGCCGTAAAGCCCCTTGTGACCGGGAGCGCAAATCGCATCTGCAAATGTTTCGGTAAGCGTTACACTTCTCCGCCCCGCGCTTTGCGAAGCATCTATAATAAAAGGAATCCCGTGTTCAGAGCAGATCTTTCCTATTCTCTCAACAGGCAAGATCTTGCCAACCAGATTTGACATATGATTGCACACAACGAGAGACGGCTTGAATTTTAACGCCGAAACAAATTTGGAAACGATCTCGTCATCATCGCCGGAAGCATCAAAAACCTCATAATCTCCCCCCGCCGCAACAGGCCTGAGCACGGCGTTATGCTCAAAGCTCGAAATAAGCGCAAGACCGCCCTTCGGACGAAGAGCGTTGATCGCAATATTCAAGGCATAGGTCGCATTAAGAGTAAAAACGACATTCTCTGGCTGACCGCCGAAAAGCGACGCAACCTCCTCGCGCGCCTCATAAACGATCTTCGCCGCCTGACGTGAAAGATAATGCGACGACCGACCGGGATTGCCGCCGTAAAGCCGAATTGCACGCAAATATTCTGCCGTAACGCTTCTCGGCTTCGGGAATGTCGTTGCGGCATTGTCAAGATAGATCATAAGCTTCTGATATCGGAATACGGTAGATTGACCTCGTTAAGAACAGATAGCGCAACCGCGCGATTACGGCAGTCAAGCTGTAACCCGTACGAGCATCCACGCGACGAATATTCGCCGTCAAGCTTTATCTTTTTAGCCGAAATCCCGCGGCTTTTAAGGACTCTTTCAGCACGGAGAGCATAGGTTTCAGATCGCATAGTAATAAGACACGTCATGTTTTTTACCGCCTTTTCTTTTATTTTTAGAGTATGCGGCAAAATAATTTTTGATAATTTTGAAATTCGAGGTCGAGAAAAACAGAGAAAAAGCCGCGTCCGAGCGAGAAAACGAGAGATTGAGAATTATAAATTAAAATTTTGAAAAAAACTTCAAAAAAAGTATTGACAAAGGCCCATCTCCGTGATATAATTTGCAAGGTAAAAAAACGAATCAAAATTAAGGAGAAATCAAATGTCCACTTTTATGGCAAAAAAAGAGACGCTTGAGCGCAGATGGTATATCATCGATGCAGCTGGCAAGCCTCTCGGTAAGACCGCTGTTGCTGCCGCTAACATTCTCAGAGGTAAGCATCGCCCCGAGTTCACCCCCCACGTTGACTGCGGTGAATTCGTAATCATTATAAACGCCGACAAGGCTGTCCTCACCGGCAAGAAGCTTGAGCAGAAGTACTACTATCACCATTCCGGTTACGTAGGCGGACTCAAGGCAATCCAGTATAAGACTCTCATGGCAGTCAAGCCTGAGAAGGCTATGGAGCTCGCTGTTAAGCGTATGCTTCCCGATAACACTATCGGCAGAAAGAGCATGACTCGCCTTAAGGTTTACAGAGGCGCAAACCACAACCACGAGGCTCAGAAGCCCGTTGAGTACAACGCTTAATTTACGGAAAGGATGCTAAGAAATATGTATACAAGTGCAAAGCCTTATTTCTACGGAACCGGTAGAAGAAAGAAGTCGGTTGCCCGTGTTCGCATCATGCCCGGAACCGGCGTTATCAATATCAACGGTCAGGATATCGACGAATACTTCGGCCTCGAGACTCTTAAGCTCATCATCAACCAGCCCTTCACTGTTACCGACACTATGGGCAAGTTTGACATCATCTGCCGTGTAAACGGCGGTGGCTTCTCCGGCCAGGCAGGCGCGATCCGCCACGGAGTTGCAAAGGCTCTTCTTCTTGCAGACGCTGCTTACAGACCTGCACTCAAGAAGGCAGGACTTCTCACTCGTGATCCTCGTATGAAGGAAAGAAAGAAGTACGGACTCAAGGGCGCTCGTCGTGCTCCTCAGTTCTCGAAGAGATAATTTATATTATTTCAAAAGACCTCACTTCGGTGGGGTCTTTTTTCGTCCCACCGCACTCCTCGCGCCGCGCTCGCCGTGCCTTGCCCTCCACCGTCGCATAGTCGCCGCGCGTCGCTCGATACACTCGCTCCTTCGGCTCCTTGCTTAGGGCGGTTTCGCTTCGAGAAAACAATTATCAATTGTTTTCTCTTCCCTACCCAGTTCTCGAAGAGATAATTCATTATCAACTTCAAAAGAGCTTCGCAAAAGCGAAGCTCTTTTTTCATACTCGGCCCCTCCACCGTCGCATTAAAAGGACTGCGACACATAAAATGCCACAGTCCTAATTTTTATTACCAATTAAAAAAATTCATTGCAATTAAAAGAGATGCCACCATTCCCAAAACAGTCAATACGGTAAGGAAGAAAATGCAGCTTTTTATGGTATTTATCATACTCAATTTTCTATACGTAAGATACTCATTTTTTTCAGCTTCGGTTAAATCAGGCTCATAAACCGTATAAAACGCCGTCGTTGACTCTTGGCCGTCATCATAAATATAAGGGTAAACACCCTCGGGAAGAGTTCCGCCATCACTCAATAACTTTTCAAATTCCTTGTTCTCTTTTTTTGTACAGGGAATTTTTTGTAGCAAATCAAATTCAAACTTGTATGCACGTAGCTCATTACGCAAATTTATTTTTCCTTTTGCCATTATTAATACCTCCGTTTTCTTCGTTTTCATTATATCATAATCATTAAAAAATACAATACCCTTAATAAAAAACCGAAAACATACACTTATAGTTTATTGGAGCGCACTTCAAAAGAGCTTCGCAAAAGCGAAGCTCTTTTTATATTCATATACTTATATTGTTCTTGTTATACATTCTCTCCAGCGATTCGAATTTGGTACAGCGAAAGAAAATACCTCGCCGTATTTGGTATATATTTTCAGTTTTTTAAATTTCTTTTCAACTCTTTCGATATCGTCAAGCAAAATAGGAATATTTTCTTCCCCGCCTTTGCATGAGTAGAACTCGATTGCATCTTCGCTCAAAAACATCCAGCCGTAGTCGCCATGGCCTTCATTATGGGTTACCGGGCCTTCGCAAATAACTTTTCGCGAATTGTATATTTGCGTTCGTAGTAGTTCGGCCTTCTTTTCCACATGTCTCGCACGTAGGAAAAATACCACTAGTGTTACAGAGAATACTATCATAGCTAAGAACTCTGTTATACCGTCAAAAAGCAAAAGCGACATAACGATTTGAAACGCCAATACCATCAAATAATCCAATAGCCCGTTCTTAATTATCATTTCCGTTATCCTCATTGTTTCTTGGGGGAATATCCATTAAGATACCACTATCAAACGAACTTGGTTTTTTCTCAGAAAACGGATTGTGACTCGTTTTCGTGCTTTTATCGGTTGTTGAATCAATCTTTCTGGTGTTTTTTTCAATCTGACATGCTTTATCAATCAATTCCCCGAAGCCATATATCAAAAGCGCAGTTGCAAGGCCGATCAAAATTCCCGGGATAATCAATAGGAACCACTCATAGCTTGGGTATTCGTCTTCATTAGCGAAAGCGATTGCCATGCCGACGAATAAAAACAGAGCCGGTGTGCAAATAAGCGATAATTCCGCCATATATTTGATTTTTTTCCCAATGTTCTCAAATAAACTTCCAAACATAATTTGGACCTCCTTAAAATAAAAAAGTGTGTTCACAAACGGAACACACTTCGAAAAGGCGTTCCGAATTGTTGTCACACAAAATCATTCATTCCTGACTCACAGCAAAGGAACAAAAGCGGAAGCACCTTATTCGCAATAAGGACGCCTTCGCTGTGAATCATATTTGATTTTGTGTGACAAATTTATAATAACATTTATCTAATCATTTGTCAAATACTTTTTATCACTTATTATTCTAAGTACCCCATTTACTTTCTTAAAAACTATGATATAATATATCTACCCCCTCTATACTCCCCAACTAAACCAACGGTAGGTGTACTTTCCACCCAAAAACTGCTACACTATTCTCGAAAGGAGGTCGCTTATGGACCAGGTTAAGATCGGAAGGTTTATCGCCGAAAGAAGAAAAAAGGTAAACTTAACGCAAGCGCAGCTTGCTGAAAAGCTGAACATCACAGACAAAGCGATTTCCAAATGGGAACGCGGCAAAGCGATGCCCGACGTGTCAATCATGCTTGAGCTATGCGGCATTTTAGAGATCAGCGTAAATGAACTACTTAGCGGGGAGGAAATCAGTATGGAAAATAACAACGAAAGAAACGAACAGCTTCTTCTTGATATGGCAAAAGAGGTTGAACAAAAGAACAAAACGATATGGACCACGATGTGGGTAATTATGAGCGTAAGTATAATTGCGCTTCTCGGCGGCTTGACGGCTTGCGCATTCTTAATACCCGAGGGACCTTGGCAGCTTGTCGCTATTCTTGCGATCGCCGTCATATTTATGATCCCCTGCTTCTACGCGCTCAAGCTTGAGGTGAGCGTAGGCGCATATAAATGTAAAAACTGCGGTCACGAGATCGTGCCCACCTACACGCAGGCGCTTAACGCAATGCACATGGGTACAACCCGTTACCTGAAATGTCCCGAATGCGGAAAGCGCACCTGGTGCAAAAAGGTATTGAAATAATAATTAACACCCGCTTGACTTGCCGTCAAGCGGGTGTTTTTTCATTCATCATATTTCGAACGGTAGCTCGAAAATTTTTGTTTCTTTTCAAGGTCATCAATCATTTTATCGTAAGAATGTATACGAATATGCCTTATTAAGAAAAGCACAACGAGGATTGCTGTAAAAGCGATCGTTGCAAATTTCGGAACAGGCAGAAAAATCGGTATTACGAAATAAACCGTTATAGGTGCGGTAATTCCGAACGTCAGATATTTTGCCGCAGGCATAAACATTCCCTCATGAAAAAACCAGACGATCGAGGAATAATAGGTTACAAAAGCGGCAAAGATTCCGCAAAATGCCTCATAAAAATAGCCCTTCGAATGTGCCTGAGTGCCTTTGTCGAATGCTTCCAAATACCAATTTTTAAGCGCAAGCGCAATGAAGAAGAACAACACTCCGATCGCAACCGCGCAAAGGAAGGATAGCCACGTCTTTTTAAGCACAACGTAATCACGCATTGACTTTTCGGGGCTGTACTCTACCCGCTTCTTGGCGACGATTTTCGTAAGCAACCGCCCAACGGTATATAGGAGAGCCACAGCGACAATCGCAATCGGTATTGCAGGAAGATATAAAATATACGGCAAATATCCGAAAAATATACCGTACATAATCGGCGCAAAGAAGCATATAAGCGACAGCTTTGCAAGTATATCGTCAACGTGATAATTAAATTCGGGAATAAGGGATTTGTTTTCTTCCATTAACGCTCCTCCTCATTGCCATACTCGTACTCAACGAGCTTTTTCTTAACCTCGGCTTCGTTACCTGTGATGTAATTATATCCGCAGACGTGACAGGATTTCCAGCCCTCGTGACCTTGCAAGCCGCATATTACGCAAATTCTGCGACCGTCCTCATCGGTTGGAAATCTAAAGGCGTAATTTGCGCCGTCAAGACGGAAAATAACGTCACCCTTATTGTAAACGTCAAGATGCTGAAGATATTTCGCCTCGGCAGTCGATATCTTTTTCTTCTTATCCTTTTTTGAAAAGGGCGTATCAATTACAAGATACAGCGAATTGAAGTCTTTGTTTTGCTCTTTCGTATTGCCCAAATGTCCCCAAAAGGTCTTGACGACCGGCACCTTTACGATACCGATAAAGGATTGATCCTTAAGCTTCCACGGTATTCCCGTAATAGCAAAGGGTGCGAGAAGAATAACGGCAGAGCCAAGTATACGCCTGATCAGCTTTACCCTTTCAAACGTCTCGTCACCGACAATAAATACCTGCCAGATGGCAAACGCCATAAGAGCAAAGAATATGAGCAAACGGAAAATGCGTTTGATAATTCGCTTTTTCAGCGCATATTTTTTGACGTCAGGCGGTATGTTTACAAATTGATTCATCATTATAGTGTCTTTATAAAAGCTTCTATCCTTTCAAGAGCTTCCTTTATGTGCTGTAAGGAATATGCGTAGGATATACGTGCAAAGCCCTCGCCGCACTCACCGAAAGCAGTTCCGGGAACGATGGCGACCTTGCCCTCAAAGAGCAACTTCTCGCAGAATTCATCGCTTGACATTCCGAAAACGCCGATATTCGGGAAGACGTAGAACGCGCCCTCCGGCTCGAAGCAAGGAATACCTAGCGAGCGAAGTCCGTCAACGAGGTAACGGCGGCGCATATCGTATTCGCCGACCATATATTCTATGTCGGAGTCACCGTTTTTAAGCGCCTCGATAGCGGCAAACTGGCTCGTCGTAGGAGAGGACATAATAGCAAATTGGTGAAGCTTAAGCATCTGCTTCGTTATCGGCTCGGGAGCAGCGGTATAGCCCATTCTCCAACCCGTCATAGCGTATGCCTTTGAAAAACCGTTTACAACGACGGTGCGCTCTCTCATTCCGGGAAGCGAAGCGATAGAAACGTGGCTCTTATCTCCGTAGGTCATCTCGGCGTATATCTCGTCGGAAAGCACCATAATGTCGGTATCTCGAAGAACCTCCGCAATTTTCTCAAGCTCCTCCCTCGTCATGATTGCTCCCGTAGGATTGTTCGGGAACGGCATAACGAGAAGCTTCGTTTTAGGCGTGATTGCAGCCTTAAGCTTTTCGGGAGTCAGCTTGAAGCCGTCCTTTTCCTCCGTTATGACCGAAACGGGAACTCCTCCCGCCATCTTTACAAGCGGATCGTAGCAGACGAAGCAGGGCGTCGGGATTATAACCTCGTCACCGTCGTTAAGAATTGCACGGAATGCAATATCTATCGCCTCCGAGCCGCCAACGGTAACGATAATTTCGTTTTCGTTATAAGTAAGTTCAAAGCGGCGTGAAAGATAGGAGCATATTTCTCTTCTCATTTCGGGAAGTCCCGCATTTGAGGTATAGTAGGTCTTTCCCTGCTCCAAGCTGGTAATTCCGGCTTCTCTGATGTGCCAGGGAGTGACAAAGTCAGGCTGACCGACGGTAAGCGCAACGACGTCGGTCATCGAGTCGAGCATATCGAAAAACTTGCGTATTCCCGAAGGCTTCAACTCCTGCGCCTTTCTAGATAACAGTTCTGAGTAATCTTTCATTACAGGACATTCTCTCTTTCGTCCTCATTGCCGGACTTATAGACCACGCCCTTGTCCTTATATTTCTTAAGAACGAAGTGTGTAGCGGTCGAAACGACGGATTCAAGCGGCGCAAGCTTATAAGCTACAAAGTATGCGACCTCCTTCATCGTCTTGCCCTCGATAATAAGCATAATATCAAAGCCGCCCGACATAAGATGAACGCTCTGCACCTCGGGATAATTTATAAGACGCTCTGCAAAACGGTCAAATCCGCGGTCACGCTGGGGAGCGATTTTAAGCTCGATAACGGCGCTGACGTATTCACGCTCGGTCTTATCCCAGTCGATCATCGCCTTGTAGCCAAGAATGACTCCATCGGCTTCATATTTTTTTATTGCAGCCTTAACCTCTGCTACGTCCTTTTTGCAAATAGCCGCAATCTGCTCGGGAGTAAGACGGCAGTCGTTTTCAAGAAGTGTGAGTATCTGATCCATATTAGATTCCTCGCTTAAAGTTAATTTAGAATATTATATCATAAACAGTCCGCTTTGAACAGTATTTTTTCAAAAATTCATTGAATTTTAATTGAAAAAAGCTCACTCGTGTGATAAAATTATAAAAACACCCTGTGGAGAAAACGTAAATGGACAATTTTTTACCGCCCACTTTGATATACGACAGCGAATTTGACATAAAAGCGATCGAGGAAAACAGACCGTATCGAAATATCGGTCACCTTCTTATGAGCGCCAAAAGCGTTCGTGATGCGCTTCGCCTTTGCGGCGCGGAAACGCGAATCCTTGACGGAAGCGCCTCCGATTACGAGTGCTTTACAGCGATCTGCTTCTCAATGGAATATCTTCTCGGACATAGCGTCTATAACGGCGTAAAACGGCTTTTAGAGGCCGTTTTCGGTATATACGAGCAACTGTCGGCATTTAACTGCGAGGAGCTTTGGGCGGTCTTAAACTCTTTTATAGACGATAATAGCTTAACGCCGACCTCCTTGCTTTCAATTCTTGGCGTTGAAAGCTTGTCCGTCCGTATTTCGCCCTTTGATAATTTTGATATTTCGTCAAAGGATATTGACTTATATTCCGTTACCGACCTTTCGGATATAGTCTCGCTCGTTACGGCTGATAACAATTTCGCAAACGATCTTGAAAGCTTTATAAGCAGAATCGTATCGGCAATTACGGAGCGCGCGGAGCGTGGCTCATTCGGCGTTTTCTTCACGCTCGGGGACGATTACGAATTTGTACGGATGAGCCGCAAGCATGAGGTGTACGAGATATACACGGCGCTTAAGGGCGGAAAAACGGTGCCGATTTTGGCCCAAAATGGGCTTAAAACCTACGTTTTAACGTCACTTTTCGGCACTTTTTGCGCCCAAAATTGCAACATTTTGACAGATCTTTCCTGCAAGAATGAAGCGCTTTTCGTGTTGCTCGATTATCTCCGTCTCAACAAAAATCTTCCGACGAGCATGCTCATAAGAGCCGATGATCCGGCTGATGTCATCCCTCTTGCGCTTGAATTTTCGAGCCGCAACGAATACGGTCTGCCTTCGATAATTCCCCTCTCTCCGCATCTTAACAAGCTTGCAAAGGTATTTCCGATAGGCCTTGCGCTCGAATACCAGAACGGCATTACCGATGCCATAACGGTTGCATCGCTGATTTCAGGCAGAGACGACACCTATCAAGCCCTCTCGCTTATTTCAGGATCCGATTCATTGCTTCTTGACCTCTCATACGCAAACATCAAAAACAGAATGAGGATATAAAAAAGCCCGCAAATGCGGGCTTTTATGCTTTTTTGAGCGTAACGCAAACAAGCTCCGGATTATTGTTTATCCTGAAAGGAAACAACGAGCTTCCGATGCCTCGGCTGATTACAAGCGTCGTACCGTTCATCTCGTGAACGCCCGACGTATATTTAGGGAAAAAGCCCTGGTTCGGCGTGTAGAGACCGCCGATAAACGGTATCCTTATCTGTCCGCCGTGCGCATGACCTGAGAACACGAGATCCATATTATACTCCGAGTATATTGACAGCATCTCGGAGCGATGCGAAAGAAGAACCGTATATACGTCTTCGCTTGGCGCAAGTCGATCCAGATTCTCACGCATTGTCGATCTTTCTATTTCTCCTATGCCGCCTTGAAAGCTCGGATCGCAAACGCCGAGAAGCTTTATGCTTTCACCACCGAGTGTTACGGTTACCTCTTCATTATTCAAAACGGTAACACCCAGCTCCCCTATTCTCGTCACAAGCATCAAATATTTATCAAGCTCCGCTTCGTGATTGCCAGTTATGTAATAAACCGGCGCGACGTTTATCGCCTTTTTCATAAACAGAACGGCAGAATCTATATCCTTTTGTTTATCGGACGAGCAAAGGTCGCCCGTCACGACTATGATATCCGGCTTACACGCCTTGATCTTGCTTATGAGCCCGTTATGAGCGTTACCGAAATCGGCACTGTGGAGGTCACTTACCTGTACGATCTTATAACCGTCAAAGCTGCTCGGTAACCGTTCTGACTTAACGGTATATTCCGTTACCTCGATGACCGTATTCTCAAAATGCGAATATATCAAAAATGAAACGAGAAGAAAAGCAAAAACGGAAAGAACTGTTATTAATTTTTTCTTACGCTTTTTATTGTCTTTTTCTTTCATAAACACCTATACAATTTAAGGGAAAGACAGTACGCCTTTCCCTTGTTTTTACTTTAATGCTTTTATAAGTATGCGCGAGATGTCGGCTGAGGTAAAGTCGTACCTTTCGCGGCAGAACTGACAGCTTACCGAGGTGACTTCGTCCTTTGCCATATCCTCAAGCTCCTTAACGCCTGCGGAAATAAGCGCTTTCTCGACCTTGCTTCTGCTGCAATCGCACTTGAAGGAAATATCGAACTCGTCGAGTATCTCCATCTCAAATTCGTTAAGCACGTTTACGCAGATGTCCTCGGGCTGCATTCCGCTTGCGAGCATTGTCGTTACGGGCTTAAGTCCGTTTAAGCATCTTTCGACCGCTTCGATAGTATCGTCGCCTGCCGCGGGAAGAAGCTGGATTATGAATCCGCCTGCAACTGCGATTGAATTATCGGGATTGACGAGCACTCCGAGGGCGCAAACCGTCGGAATCTGCTCGCTTATTGCGTAATATGACGTTATATCCTCGGCAATTTCTCCGCTCACGATCGGGATCTGTCCCGTATAGGGATCGCCTGTGCCGAAATCCTTCATTACCGAAAGGTAGCCGTCGGTACCGACAGCGCCTCCAACGTCGAGCTTGCCGTTTTCCTTTAAGGGAAGATCAACGTCGGGATTCATAACGTATCCCTTTACATTGCCGAGATAGTCGGAAACGCAAATAACCGAGCCGCACGGGCCTCCTCCGTTTATTCGGAGAGTGACAGTACCCTTCTCCTCCTTCATCATCTGTCCCATAAAGGAGCATCCCGTAAGGAGACGTCCGAGCGCTGCCGAGCAGACCTTTGACGTGCCGTGAAGAGACGCGGCTGTTGCTACTATATCAGTCGTATCCGACGCCATCATTATGACGGTGCCGTCTGCTGAAATTGAACGAACGAGCTTTCCCATATTATTTACGGTTAAGCTTCTCGAGCCAGATCAGGCCCACGTCGATTGCATCGTAGAGACCGTTCTTCTCAAACTGCTTTGCAAGGCGGTCAGCCGGGCTCTTGCTTTCGTCAGTGCTCATGATCTGAACGATAACGAGATCGGGAATCTCCATACCGTTATCTGCCTTCTTCGTGGTTACGACCATGAGGAACAAAATATAATCGTCCGTCATATCGCCGTAGCAGTACATATTATCTTTTCTTACAAGCGGTTTATCCTTATAAACAAGGAATTCACCGTTTATTCCGTTACCCTGGTAATCAGTCATTTTTATCCTCCATTAAGCCGTTTGGGCGCATATTTCGTAAAGTATATGATATCATAAATCGGCATTTATGTCAACTACCGTTTTTGCCGACCTTCTTTTCGGTAAGCGAGGCAAGCGGGTTTTCACTCATTGCCCTTTCCATCTCGCTGTTGGAAACGTGAGTATATATCTGTGTCGTATTAAGCTGCTCGTGTCCGAGGATATCCTTAAGCACACGAATATCGACCTTTCCCGTCTGATACATAAGCGTTGCGGCTGTATGGCGAAGCTTATGCACGGAGAGGCCTCGGTTATCAAAGCCTGCGGCTTCAAGATATTTATAAACAACGGTCTGCACCATTTGCTTGCTGATGCGGGTGCGGCGAGCACTTAAAAACAATGCGTTTCGGTGTCCGCCCTGCGGATTCTTGTCTCTTACCTTTATGTAATTTTCAAGCGCAGAACGGCAGGCGTCATTTAAGTATATTACTCTTTCCTTTGCGCCCTTACCCATTACACGAAGGGAGCGAAGCTCACGGTCGAGGTCGCCAAGGTTTAGTCCGACAAGCTCGGATAGACGCATTCCGCAGTTCAGAAACAGCGTAATAATACAGAAGTTTCTTTCCTTGAAGCGGCTTTCGTCATCGCTGTTTACTGCACGAAGAAGCTCGATGCTTTCGTCTGCCGTAAGATGCTTCGGGAGCGTTTTCGGAATCTTCGGCGTGTCGATATTAGAGGTCGGATTATCCTTAAATCGCATTGTGACACCGCAATAATAGCGATAGAAGGATTTAAGCGCCGAGAGCTTTCTTGCTCTCGTTCTTGCACGGTTATCACGGTCGGTTGCAACGAAGGAAAGGAATTCCATTACCTCGCTTTTCTTCACCGATGCGGCAAAGTCGTAATCGAGATCGAATATCGTCATCTCATCAAACTCTTCACCCGAAAGGGGGAGTCCTTCCCTTTTTGCGCGTAAAAATTTAAAAAAGAGCATCAGATCGATCTCATACTGCTCAACTGTCCTCGGAAGCCGTCCTTTGACAACGAGCATATATTGCGAAAATTCGTTTACAAACTCGGGAAGCTGTGTCATAAGTCCTCCAAATTTAGTACAATTACATTAATATAATACAATTAATAATTTGCTTTTTCGTTGCCAAAATGTAAACTTTCTTTATTTCGCCTTTATTAACCTATAAGTTTATGATAAACTATGCATATAACCTTGAAAGGGCGAATCGGCTTATGAGGTCATTTTTTAAAGACAATTCTTACAGCATTTTCAAAATGTTTATAAACCAGATAGGCATGACGATTTTCGGAATCTCATTGTCCTTTGCTACAAGCAACAACAATACCCTGTTTTTGCTTTCGAGCATCTTCTCCGTTTGCTTCTACATGGTGCTTCTTTACACGATGACCTGGGATATTGGCTACGAGGAAAAGGTTCGAATTGACGCAAAGCGTCTTAAATTCAACCGCTTCAAGGGCTTATATATGTCTCTTGTTGCAAACATTCCGAATTTTATAATCGCAATTCTTATTATTGTCGGCAAATACGTCAACGGTGCTGCCGGCGTATTCATTATCGGCAGCGGAGCCGCAGGATTACTTGAAGGAATGTATATGGGCATTGTGAACGTCGTTTTCAACTTCGCCCCGTGGTCGTATCTTTTGATCGTTCTTCCCGCCCCCATTGTCTGTACCGTCGCATATATAGTCGGTGTCAAGGGCTTTCGCATTCTCCCGCCTCCGAAAAACGAACACAATAGAGAATGATTCTCTGATTTCCAATACCGATAACGGAAAGGAGATAACCGATGGCGTTTCAGACTGTATTCAAGCGGTACGAGCTTAAATACATGCTCACCCTTGAACAAAAGGAAATGATCCTTGACGTAATGTCGCAGTATATGTTGCCCGACAAATACGGACGCAGCACGATACGCAACATCTATTACGATGACGACAGCTACCGTCTTATCAGGCGCTCGATCGAAAGGCCTGCCTACAAGGAAAAGCTGCGTGTGCGCAGCTATTCCCTTGCTTCTTCCGACAGCACTGTGTTCGTTGAGCTGAAAAAGAAGTATCAGAAGGTCGTATATAAGCGTAGGCTTGCTATGTCCGAGCGCGATGCGATGAAATGGATCGGACGAGAGGAAGTACCTATTGCCGAAAGCCAGATCTCGCGCGAAATTGATTACTTTATAGACTTTTACGGAAATCTTACTCCAAAGGTTTTTCTCTCGTATGAGCGTGAGGCGTTCTTTGACAAGGACGGCGGAGATTTCCGAATAACCTTCGACGAAAACATTCTTGCAAGGACCACCGATCTTTCCCTCTGTTCTCCGCCATACGGAACGCAGATCCTTGAAAGCGGAAAGGTGCTTATGGAGCTTAAATGCGCAGGAGCCATTCCCTTATGGATGGTCGAGCTGCTTTCAAGAGAAAAAATATACAAGACCTCGTTTTCTAAATACGGAACTGCGTACAGTACGCTGATATTCCCCGAAATTTACATACCAAACTCATTAAGACGCAAGGAGATAATTACAAATGGACAAACTGTTTAATGGCATCTTCGATAATGGACTGACACCGTCTATCGACGTTAAGGATTTTCTTCTTTGCCTTGGAGTCTCGCTCCTGCTCGGTCTTATTATGGCTCTCGCTTATATGATCAAGAACGAGCATTCTAACAGCTTTATCGTGACGCTTGCGCTTCTACCTGCAGTCGTTTGTATCGTTATTATGATGGTCAACGGAAATATCGGTGCAGGTGTAGCTGTTGCGGGTGCTTTCAGCTTGGTGCGCTTCCGTTCTGCACCCGGATCGGCAAAGGAGATCGTTGCGATATTCCTTGCAATGGGCACGGGACTTATTTCCGGTATGGGTTATCTTGGCTTTGCAGGACTCTTTACCCTTATAATGTGTGCGGTATTCGTTCTCTACAATCTTGTTTCGAGCGGATATGCGTGCAAGCTTGCTGCAAATAAAATGATCAGCATTACCATTCCCGAGGATCTTGATTATACCGGCGCATTTGACGATATTTTCGCACAGTATACGAAGAAAAACGAGCTTGTTAAGGTCAAGACCACGAATATGGGAAGCATGTTCCGTCTTACATACAACATCACTCTCCGTGATGCTTCGAAGGAAAAGGAAATGATCGACCGCATCCGTGAGCGCAACGGAAATCTCGAAATTATGGTTTCAAAGCAGGAAAACCGCATAGCGGAGCTTTGATAATAGGGAGAGTCTTATGAAATTTAGGTCTATTGCGATCCTACTGTGCCTCGCTCTGATTTTCACGGGGTGCAATAAAGATGGCGCCAAGCGCGGCTCAGGCTATTCGGGCTCCGAAACACAAGGCAACGTCGCTGACCTTGGAGACGATAACAAGACCTTTGGAGACAAAATTGAGGACACCGGCGCTTACGACGGTTATTTCGAGGGCGAATCCGCCGAGATCGTCATTGAATGCATTTCGGGAACGAAAAACGCATACAAGCTTGAAGGCAATACCTTGACCTTCACAACCGTAGGCGAGCGCTCCGTCTATTCAATATCGGGCACTTTTAACGGAAATATCATTATTGATACGGGTGACGACTACAAGTTTGATCTTGAGCTTCACGGTCTTTCGCTTGTCTCTGATTCGACCAATCCGATTTTCGTAAAAAGCGGCGATGAGGTTGCTGTCAAGGCAAAAAAGGACACGAAAAATTATATTTACGATAAACGCTCTGCTGTTGATGCTGAAAACGATGCTCTCTATTCCGGTGCGATATATTCGCTCGTCGATCTTGAGATCGGCGGCAAGGGCGAGCT
>JAZNXR010000046.1:0-12734 GCA_045593985.1 Eubacteriales bacterium | reverse complement strand
TTGTTGCACAGGACCAACTACATCGATGAACAATCATATAAATCGCTTTCCGCAAAATGTACGTCTTTGCGTGTTATGCTGATCGCTTCTTGTCGAACCGCAAAGGAGAATTCGCAATGAAGCGCGTGATTGTGATCGGTTGCCCCGGAAGCGGTAAAACAACTTTTGCCGAAAAACTAAGTAAGAGAACAGGTTTGCCGTTATATTACCTTGATGCTATCTGGCATAAGCCTGATAAAACACATATTTCAAGAGAAGAATTTGATCAAAGAATACAAGAGATTTTTGCAACAGACAAGTGGATCATTGATGGCAATTATAACAGAACGGTTGAAATGCGGCTTAAAGAATGTGATACAGTCATTCTCTTTGATTTGCCGACAGAGGTTTGCTTGCAGGGAGCAACAGAACGACTGGAAAAAGGCCGTTATGATCTACCATGGATAGAAAAAGAATTGGATCCCGAATTTGAAGGTTTTATTAAGGAATTTGCAAATAATTCTTTGCCGAAACTATATGCGTTAATTGAGAAATACAGAGCAGAAAAACACATTATAATTTTCAAGAGCAGAAAAGAAGCAGATGACTTTTTGAGGAGAGTATAGTACACCCTTTTCAAGTAGCAAAACTATTGCTTTAGGTGTACTTTTGCTTGCTTTTACCTTGGTTCTGCTCTATTTGGTTACTCTTAGGTGCGAAAAAGTCCCTTTTGTCAACCGACAAAAGGGACTTTTTTTAGTGACATCCGTTCCTTGAGGAACGGGCGATATATCATTGATTCCCGACCACGTCCCAACACATAAATATATATGTAAAACCGCCATTTTTTGCAATATATATCATTGAAACATTAAAATTACTATGATATAATTGTATGTAATTAAGCGGCATTTACGCTGAAAAACTGTTAGAAAGCGAGACGCGCTATGATAACGTCAAAAAACACCGTTCTCAAAATAACCGCAGGCAAGACAAACGCCCCCGTTACCGCTGAGATCTATGCCGAGAGCGAGATTCTTTCGGTATGCTACGAAATAACCGATGCTGACGGCAATACCGCCGCGAAGGGAAGCGTTACTCCGAACGCAAAGGAGGCAAAGCTTGAAGCAAGCTTTGAAGCACGCCCCTGGAGCGCATCGGAGCCGTATCTTTATACGATGACTCTCACGCTCGTCACAAACGATGGCGAGGAAAAGCTGACCGACCGCTTCGGCTTCCGCTATTTTGAGACCGACGAAAAATACATATACTTAAACGGCTTCCCCTTCTATATGAGAGCATATATAAGAGGATGTGCAGCTCACGAGCATCAGAATAACTGCAAGCTCACCGAGTACGAATTCTACAAAAAGAATTTCGAGATGGCAAAGGAATACGGCTATAATACCGTCCGTTTCCACTCGGTAATTCCGCCCGAGGAATGCTTCCGTGCGGCAGACGACTGCGGCATGCTCATTCATATCGAAATGAGAGCAGAGGAGGGTGAATACGACAACCTTGAGGAGATGATCTTCGGTAAGGACGACTTTGTCACGAACGAGGAGCTAATTGCGATAATCAACCGCGTATATAATCATCCGTCCTTTATGGTCTACTGCGTAGGAAACGAGATCCGTCACCCCGGAACGAGACCGAGAATAAGAGAGATCCGTGACTTCATCAAGAAGCACGATCCGACGCGTCTCTTTATCGACACCTGCGCGCACGGCGAGTTCGACCGTGATTACGTTGATTTCGACGTTCAGCACATGGGCTACTATTTCCCCTACGGACGTAACGCAAATATGTTCTCTGATACAGACAACCTGCTCGGCTTCGGTACGGTCAAGGAAAGAGCCATGGTCGTTGATGAAGCAGACGGCGGCAAGATCCGCCGCGGAATCAAGTTCAAGGTTCCGCTTATGGCGCACGAGGTCTGCCATTATACCTCGTGGCGTGACTTCTACGCACTCAAAGAGAAGTTCGAGAAGTACGGCACGCCTGCACCCTGGTGGGTTGACGAGGAGATCAAGCTAATTGAGAGCAAGGGCTATAAGGATAACTTCGCCGAGATCCTTCAGACAACAAAGGACTTCCAGTTCAGAGCTTGGAAAAATGCGCTTGAGGGCATCCGTTCGAGCCATCTCCTTTCGGGCTTCCATATGCTTCAGTTCGCTGATACAGATAAATACGAAAACTCAAACGGCGTCGTCGACTGCTTCGACGATCCTCACGGAATAAGCTCCGAGGAATTCCGCCGCTTCAATGCCGACACGGTAGTGCTTGCACGTCTGCCGAAGCAGATATTCTCCTGCGGAGAAAAGGTGAAGATCCCCGTCCTTCTCTCGCAGTATAAGATAGATCCCGAAAAGCTCGGAGAATTCGAATATTCCCTTGAAGGTGAAAGCGGAACCGTGCGCCACGGCGTTCTTACCGAGGTTGAAACGGGCGAATCGGGCCTGTATGAGATCTGCAACCTCGAATTCAACCTGCCGATGACCGTAAAGCCGCAGAAATATACCCTTAAATGCGCAATCAAGTTCGATAACGGCAACGTGATTTCAAACAGCTGGGAGCTTTGGACGTTCCCCGAGGTCGAGGAAAAGCTCGTCCTTGATGCCAAGCTTGAAACCGAGAGCGATATCCTCGATTTCGTAACCGAAAACGGGAATTCCGACCTTGTTATCAAGGATACCCTCGATGACGATCTCTTTGATCGCCTTGAAAAGGGCGAAAACGTGCTTCTCTTCTACCGTACCGATTGGACGCGTCACCTGCTCCATAAGGATATGGAAGCGCCGAAATACGCTTTTGAGGCAGTATGGGACAGATATAAGGCGGTTATTTGGGACAGAGGAACGATAAACGGTGGACTTGTTGAGAAGAAGCTCCTGAATGACTACGGCTTCGTTACCGACCGTGACCTCAACTTCCAGTATTATCACCTCATCGACGATAGCGACAAGATCAATCTTGATAGCTTCCCCGTAGGAGTAAGATCAATAGTTTCGGGTATTGACAAGAGTTCAAGAGACCGCTTTGACGTAACGAAGTTCGGGTACAGCGAGCTTCGTCCCGAAAAGACGATGCGTCATTTCAGCTACCTCTTTGACCTTAAGGTCGGCAAGGGTAAGCTTATGGTTTGCGCATTCAATATGACGAACGCAAAGAACGATCCGTCGGTCAGACAGATGCTCAGGACGGTTGTTGATATCTGCCATGACGAAAGCTTCGGTAGCCTTGGTTGCATCGAGGTCGAAGCGCTTAAGAATTACCTTTCCGAAACCGCCTCAAAGGGCGCAAACAGAGAGGGAATGATGACGCAGTATTGGCAGCTTGACGCCGAGCCTGTTGAATCCTACGAGTATTGGATCGAGTCGGAGCGGTATCTCCGTGAGATCGAGGATAATAAGTGAGAAAAAAGCACCTGAGAGATCAGGTGCTTTTTTAGGTAAGAAGTAATGGGCAATAGGTGAGAAGCTCCGCAACGTCGTCTTGCCTTCCCCTGAGGGGAATGGTGCGAGTGGCAGAGCCACGGTCGGATGAGGTGTTCGGAAGGAAAGTAACAGTGTTTTGTTCGGGAGGAGCAAGCCCCTCCCCTACCAAAGATAGAGCGAACGTCGCCTTGCCACGCCCTCCGGGAGAGGTGTCGGCGAATCCTACGGAGAGGGTGTAGGGTGCGACGTCCCCGACGCACCGCTGCTCCCACGCACACTCTATTGTAGGGGTCAAAACATATCTCTGCGTTTTCGTAGGGCGGTGCCTTGGTGCCGCCGCACAAAAACGATGTTACATCCCCTCGAAAACGGCGGGAGCAAGCCCCCGCCCTACAATCAACGCGGCAAAGCTCCGCCACGTTGTTTGCCTTCTCCAGCGGGAGAAGGTGGCTGAGCGAAGCGAAGTCGGATGAGGTGTTCCGAGGAAATGCAACACCACTTTTATGCGGGCTGTCGTGGGCGCCAGCCCCTACCGCACAACTTTCAAACGCTTCTCGGTAGGGGGCGGCGCCTCGGCGCCCCGTTACAAAGGAATGTAACATTGTTTTCAAACGGACAGTCGAGGACGCCTGTCCCTACAATGACGTGTCAAAGCATCGCCACGTTGTCTTGCCTTCCCCTTGGGGAAGGGGGACCGCAGGCGCTGCGCCTGCGGTGGATGAGGTGTCCCAAGGGGATGTAACATTGTTTTTGTGCGGGGCGTCGAGGACGTCGCCCCCTACAAATCGACGTTCAATATACCTTCGTAGGGGAGGGGCTTGCTCCTCCCGCTTTCAAAGGAATGTAACACCGTTTTTATGCGGGCTGTTGTGGGCGTCTGCCCCTACCGTGCCAATTTTGAACGCCCTTGTGTTTTTACCGAACGAAAAAGAGCACCCCAGAGGGTGCTCTTTTATATTACCTTATTTCGCCTTTTTCTTTTCGATAACTATAACGGTAACTCCGACGGCCACCAAAACAACCGCCACGGCGGCAACAACTATTATAATTATCACCTTACTGTCGACGCCTGTCTTGGGAAGAACAACAGTTTCGAAGAAGTCACAATGCTCGCATGTATCCATGCGCAAGCCGTCTTCTTTTTTGGAAGGCTCTCTGATAATTTCGCTGACGATGCTATGCACGCCGGTTGCGGGAATTGTCTTTCCGTCCTCGATTTTTGCATTACAATCGGTGCAGTAAAGGTCACCGGTGTATCCTTCTTTTACGCAGGTCGCAGAGGAGGCGTAACGAAGCTCGGTGTTCTTATGCTCGGTCGAATGAGGAATCTCCTCGCCCTTTTTAATGATAGTTCCACAATCGACACAGCAGGAATCGCCGGTATAACCGACATTCAAGCAGGTCGGCTCGGTTGCGCCCTTTATTTCGGTCGCACCGTGATTACAGCTCGGAGTAGGTCTTGTTTCGGTCTTTCCGCAGCCAATACAGGTTCGAACCTGATTTGCACCATTGGTAGCCCATCCGCCATAGTTATGATTTCCTGTCGCGGGAATCTGCTCGCCATAGGCGATGAGTTTGTTGCAGTCCTTGCAGTAGGTGTCGCCTGTGTAGCCGTCCTTGCCGCAGGTGGCGTTGGCCTTTTCCTTCACTTCTGTGTTCTTATGCTCACAAGTCGTAAGAGGTCTTGTTTCGACATTATGGCATACCGAGCAGGTTCTTTCCTCTTGGTTGCCGTTCGTCGTCCACTGACCGTAGCTGTGGTTGCCTGTTGCGGGGATGGTCGAGCCGCTCTTAAGCTTGGCGTTACAGCTCTTGCAGTAGGTGTCGCCCGAATAGCCGTCCTTGCCGCAGGTGGCAGAGGATGCATTTCTTATTTCGGTGGTCGTGTGCTGGCAGGTCGGGGTTGTACCGCCGCCCTGATTGCCGCCCGAAGAAGCGTTTTTAACGTACAGACGGCCGATCCAGGAATCAGTGTTTTCAATATAGGAATATTTGCTTGCACCGAAGGTGTTATAGGTTCCGTAGGTTCCGATATACATCTTCGTTTCGCCATCGGCGAAGGTGTGAACGAGAGTTTTATGTGTTGAATCGTAAGTGTAATATTCGCTCGGGCAGGTCGTTGTCATTTCCATCGTACCGCTGCCCGCCTTGTCGGGGCGCTCATAGAGTCGCAGATAGGTCTTTTTGCCGTCCTTCATACAGTAAAGACGGTATCCGCCGCTAACGCCCGAAACAGCCTCAAGCTGAACGGGAAGAGCATCGCTTGCGCTCGAGCTTGCGCCAAAATACCAAGGCTGTGCGCTCTTCGGAATAGAGCCGTCGAAGTAAAGCGTCTCGCCGTTATTGAGCATAGCAAGAAGGTATTCCTTGCCTGTCTGGATGCTGTCAGCAACAACGTAATCGGGAGTGGTTACGGGAGGGGTAGTGGTTCCGCCCGTGTTACCACCCGTGCTGCCACCCGTGTTACCGCCCTGGCTACCGGTGTTTCCACCCGAGCTACCGCCCGAGCTGCCGTTCGAGCCGTTGCCGGAGGGTGTAGTCAAGCCTTCCGGAACGTCATATCCGAGCATAAGCCAAGCAAGCTCGGGATAGTCGATAAATACGTTTCTGTTACCCTGATAATTGGCAACGACCTCGTTACGGCCCATTTCCCAGGTATCAACAGGGTCCATCTCCATCCATTCAAGAAGAACGTCAACGCTCTGGAAAACCTCGGTAATGCTTTCAGCGCCCCACTGCGAATTCCATCTTACGTAAACGTAAAGACAAATACGTGCAACGTCGCCTTTTACGTTATCGAGCGGCTCAAAGTAAGAGCTGCTGTAATGTCCGCCAAGCACGCCGTCTGCGGGATTGGAGCCGTATTTTGCCGTTCCGCCGTTTACGTTACCGTACTTTTTGTTACCGCGCGAGGAGTTTACGCCGGCATCGGAGGGACGAATGTGATGAAGGTCTGCGCCACCGCCGCTGGTGTTTCCGCCGCCGAGAGACTGCGGCCATACGTGCTCACGGTTCCAGCCGTTATACTGGCTCATGGTTGCAGAGTAGCTCGTATAAATGAGGGTAACTCGGCCGTTTTCATTTTCGCAGTCGGTCTGGTCTGCCATATCTCTGCAGTCGCTATATGATGACGTCTTGTTGTGAGTAGTACGCATCAGCGTCTGAAGCGTGGTAAAAAGTGAGTTTGACGAAAGATTTGCAAGCTTGTCGTAGGTGTAATTTCCCGAGTAGTAGCTTGACGCACTCGTGCCGTCAAGAGTTGTGCAAACGACGTTTCGAGTGCCTGAATTCGAGCTTTTTGAGTAGGTAAGAGTCGCCGCAGATACCTCGACGCTGAACGGCAGAGCCGTGACGAGCATTGAGATAATGAGCAAAAACGCTACCGATATGCGCTTGAAATTCTTCATTATATATCCCCTTTTCGTTTGCGGCATTCAGCCGCCAAAATTGCCGATATATCGGCACCATATTTCATTATACCATACTTGTCGAAAAGTGGCAATAGAAATTACTGTATTTTCAATAAATTAGGGACAAAAAAAGAGCCGATAGATTTCGGCTCTTTTTCGTTATATTTAAATTACAAATTGAAGCGTACAGAAGGCGGCGTAAATAACGAGAAGAGATATTCCCTGAATACGTGACAGCTTTTTTGAAATCAAAGTGGGGAGAGTGAGGATCGCCATAACGGCAAGCATAACGGGAATATCGATAACAAGCGAGGAATTTATGCCGAAGACCGTATTTCCGCTCGGCACATTAAAAGGAGAAATTGCGATAGTTGTGCCGCTTACAAGCACGAGGTTAAAGAGATTTGCGCCGATTATGTTTCCGAGCGAAAGCGCGCCGTGTCCCTTGATGAGTGACGTGATCGCCGTAACAAGCTCCGGCAGGGACGTTCCGATCGCAATAAAGGTCAGGCCGATTACCGACTCGGGTACGCCGAGCTTTTGTGCAATAATGATGCCGTTATCTACGAGCATATCTGCTCCGAACGCAATGAGTGCCGCGCCGATGACGAGAAAGAGTATATCAAGGACAAGCCCCCTCTTTTCGTGCGGCTCGTCAAGCTTGGTTTCGTCATATTTTGCGCTCTTGAGGGCGGAAATTATCTGGAGAGCGATATAAGCTATGAATATCGCAAGAAGAATAAATCCGACAATGCGGGAAAACCTTCCGAAGAAATAAGCGACGGCAGAATAAAGAACAGCCGAGCCGAAGAAGAAGCAAACGGGAACTATAAGGGACTTGCTCTCGATCCTTGTAGGACGGATGGCGATCGTAATCGCCGCAATAAGTGCGGTGTTGCAGATAATAGAGCCGATCGCGTTGCCGTAAGCGATCTCGCCGTGACCGCCGATCGCCGAGGTTGCGGAGACCATAACCTCGGGGAGCGTTGTTCCGATTGAAACAACGGTTGCGCCTATCAGAATATCGGGAATACGGAAGATTTTAGCAATTCCCGTCGCACCGTCGACGAACCAATCACCGCCCTTGATGAGCAGGATAAGTCCGACGATGAATAGAAGTACTGTTACGAACATCAGTATAAATCACCTTTCAGTTATCTGTGACACATTATAACATAATGCATGCTTCTTTGCAATTATTTTTTGACAATTGTCTTTAAACTCTGCGAAAATATCTTAAAAACACGGTTGTCGAGAAAGCGCGTATGTGATATAATGCAAATGTCGAAAGGAGTTGTCATATGAAAAATCGAAAAAATTTGTTTAAAATGATATTTTCGGGAATCTTTTTGGCAATTTCTTACGTTATGCCGTTTATGACGGGGCAGATCCCGAAGATCGGCGCAATGCTTTGTCCGTTACATATTCCCGTATTGCTTTGCGGCTTTGTCTGCGGTCCGATCTGGGGCGCGGCGGTCGGCGCGACGGCTCCTCTTTTGCGCTCGCTCACGCTCGGAATGCCGCCGATCTTTCCGACCGCGGTCTGTATGGCGTTTGAGCTTGCCGCATATGGCGCCGTATCGGGGCTTATGAATAAGCTTTTGCCGCGAAAAAAGCCGTATATCTACGTATCTCTTTTGACTGCGATGACCGTTGGACGTATCGTCTGGGGCGTGGCGATGTTCGTATTTCTGGGAATGAACGGCGGCGCGTTTACCTTCGGAGCGTTCCTTTCGGGAGCGTTCGTCAACGCCTTCCCCGGAATTATCGTTCAGATAGTTCTGATTCCGATCCTCGTAATGCTCTGCGATAATCTGATATCAAGGAAAGAAAAATGACGCGTGAATTGCTTATAAAACATCTTAAAACACATCCTGAGCTTGAGATACAGGATGTATTCAAATTTCTGTATCAAAGCGCCTTTGGCTGTGAGCATCTCGTTTCCTCGCTCGAAAAGGCGATAGAATATATCGAAAAGGAATATGAAAGCGCAAAGCCGAGCGAAGCTGAAATTGATCCTCTCGACGGCGAATACGTCCGTGTTCCGCTTTCGGTCATAAATAAAGGCATTACGCCAAGCACGCTCGGCAAGCTCTTTTTCTTGTCTGCAAAGCATAACGAAAACGCCGAAATAAGCTTGATAGAAAAGCTGAAGGTCATGTCAGAGCTTGTAAAAGAGGGGCTATTGCCCTTTTCCGAGGCCGAATTCGACCAAGCGCTGTCGGAATGGAAGGAAGCGGGCTATCCGCCGATACACCACTCCGAAAAATTCAGAGAAGCCTATAAGCCTTCATATCGGGTAATAGCGAAAAAATATATCGCTTTCCTGCCCGTGCTTGAAAGGCTCGACAACCTGATGCGCAAAAAAGAAAGAATAGCAGTCGCAATCGAGGGCGGTAGTGCAAGCGGAAAAACAACGCTTGGCGAGATCCTTTCCGAAATTTATGATTGCACCGTTTTTCACACCGATGATTTTTTCCTTCCGCCCGAAAAACGAACGCCCGAGCGCTTCAAAGAAATCGGCGGCAACGTCGATTACGAGCGCTTTGAAAAGGAGGTCTTGCTCCCTCTTTCTATGGGTGAAACGATAAATTATAAGCCCTTCGATTGCAGCACGATGTCCTTTTCGGAGGGAAATAAGATACATCCGACAAGCCTCGTAATAGTAGAGGGGGCATATTCGATGCACCCGACACTTGAAAAATATTACGGCTTAAAGGTGCTTCTTGCTATCTCCCCCGAAAAACAAAAAGAAAGGATCCTCCGCCGCAATTCTCCAAGCTTCGCCCACCGCTTCTTTAACGAATGGATCCCGCTTGAAAATATTTATTTTGAAAAAACGGGCATCAAAAAACGAGTAGATTTAATTATCGAAATAAAATAAAACGAAACGGCTTGAAGCATGGCTTCAAGCCGCTTTTTATTATCTTATGCAGGAGCGTTAAGCACGTTAATAATATACATATCGTCGTCAAGGGAATAGTGCGTGCCGGTAAATCCGTCGATCTTCCAGATGTTTTTGCCTTTGATCAAATGCTCCTTGGCTTTGAGGTACACCGCCTCGGAGCCGAACTTGATGCTGATTATCTGCTGGCCGTTTTGAGCAAGGAGAGCCTTGCTGACCGCCTTATAATCATAGCTTGTAAAGAAATATCCCTCGCGGTGGAAGTAGTTATATGCAGTCGCATTTGCGTTCGGCGCAGGGAAATCGCTGTCGGGAGTATGATCCTTTAACAGCTCCTCGCTCGTGATGCAGAAATAAGAATAGGAAATACCGTCGGGCGTAAGCCTTTTGCCGTTTTTATCCTTGTAATTCTTATCGTCCCAGGTGACGTCCATATAATAGTAATCGCCGTCGATCTTCAGGTAGTTCCAGGCGTGATACTCACTTGCATACCCTTGAATATAATAGCAGTCAACGCCCATTGCATTCATGAGCAGATAAAATGACTCCGAATACCCTCCGCATAGCGTTTTTCCGTTAACGAGAGCGCCGTATACCGATAGCGCATGCTCGGTTGAAGCGTTGCGGATCGTGTTTTTTATCTCCTTTTGCGCTTCGTAATCGTATTCGATGTTGTTGACCAGATAGTCGTGAACGTATTTCACCTTGTCATAGGTGCTTGTCAGGTGCCCGGCACCCGCCACGATCTCGTTAATTCTGTCATTCAGCTCTCTTATGTACCTGTCGGGATCGGAGGTGTATTTCCAATAATCATAAGGAACCAGCTCAACTACGATTGAATTTGACCTTTCGGCATAACGGTAGCTTGATATCCAGAAAAATTCGGGATGATCGTAGGTGAACGCCTTGAACACGGGCCTGAATGCGGCGCGATTCAGGCTTGCAAATTCAAAGCGCAGCTTGCCCTTCGGCACGTCGTTCAGCAGCTTGTCATACGCCGCTTGTTGATTTTTGTTAAGCTGATTATAGAGCTTGCTGAATTCGGCGCCCGACTTGCTTGCTACATCAATAACCTCGCTGATGCTTTTTTCTTCGATAGTGCTTATATTGCGGTTTCTGATTACGAAGCTTGTGACAAACAAACCGAGAGAAAACAGAACGATCACTATCCAAAAGCACAAATAACCGCGGAATATCTTTTTATCATTACTGCCCATGGCTTTCGTCCTCTTTTCCGTCATCGGTATCTGATATACCAAGGTCCTCCTCTACGTCATCGCATAGATTCTTGATTTGCGGATATTTCGCATCGAGCATGGCGTCGGCATACCTGCCGCGTATTGCATCGATCCTTGATATTTTACGCACGCCGACCAAGCAGAGAATCAGCAGGATAAGATTCATTGAATAGAATATTATATCCATCGTTAAGGAGGGGAAGAAGCCCGCCAGAGCGTATGCTCCGTGCTGCATGATGGGAATGATGATCATTGCCGCAAACCAGCCGCCTGAACGAAAGGGCTTTGTAACCGTGATCAGTCCTCGCCTTGCATATTCCTTTTCTGCCGCCTTTGCCGTTTTGTATACACGCCACATGGTGAAGAAATACCCCATGATAATGCCGAAATACAAATGTCCCGGCACCGAGGTGATCGAACGGAGTAGTAATGTGTCCCAGCCCCCGATATAGGCGTAACGAATATTCTCGATGATCGCAAAGCCGAGCGCAGTAAATGTGCCGTAAACGAGTCCGTCAAATAGGCAGTTGAAATTCTTGTTTTTGCGGGTGATAAAAAACATCACCGCCCATTTAGTCAGCTCCTCTATCAGCGCAACTCCGATTACCGTAATGAGAAGTCCGTGACCGAGCTCCGCAAGCCTTGAGGAATAGGTTGCGTTGCCGCTGAGGTCAAAGGTCGCAAACGGCGCAAATAGCTTGTCAAAACCGCGAGTTGTCAGCTTTTCGAGGGCAAAAGCGGGCAAATATGCAGCACCGCCGAGCGCAAGCAGCAGCGCAAGCAACGGAATCGGCTCTTTATCCACACGGTCGCTGAAAAACACATACGCCGCTAAACAAAGTGCCGGGATGAGCGATGCAATTGATAGCTCAAACGAAACGAAATTCATATCATTTCCTCATTTCCTTTTGTTCGACATAATTGTACCATAAACCGTCCTTTTGTGTCAACGCCGATAAGCCTTAAAAAATCGGCTCGAAGTTATGCTCCGAGCCGATTTAATTATTCAATTTCCTGCTCCAAAGCGTCAAACTCTGGAGTGCTGAAAAAATCGCCAATTTGGTGCGCATAGCTTACGCTTTTCCGGATTTTACAAATCGCTCAAAAATAAGTATGTGTTCGTCAACGGTTGAGTTTGATCCAAACACCGCGCCGCCCGCGCCGCCGGAAAGCATATTTTTGCCAAGCTCACTTGAATAAGCGGTAACCAGATGCCAACCTTCAGCACCGAGCTGATTGAGCGTTTCAGCCATAGAGTCAATGTCGAGTCTGCCGGAATTTCGTCTGAATAATCCGCTCTCGTCCTGAAGACTGATGACCTTGTATTCGTAATAGCCGTCCAAGCCAATCTGACTCAACTTCTCGAATCGGTTTTCACGGCGCTCTCTTTCCGCCGCAGCGGCTTGAAGCGCAGCCTGCTGTTGAGCAATCTTTTGCTGTAGCTCCTGCTTCTCCGGTGTATATATGGAGGTTCTTTTGTTGCCGCCGCAAGATTGACAGAAATTCGACGTGTCGGAGTTTGTTCCTCCGCATTTGCATTGCCACATTTGTTTTGATCTCCTGTTAGTAAATCCTCATTCCCACTCTAAAATTGCTTTTGTTTTTAGTGTTTATTCCGTATATTTCCAGTGGCTTTGAGGTTGTGATATGTACTAATTTACACCCATTTTACATATTGAACAATGATAGTGTTGTCAAAAGTGTTGTCAAAATAGTTTCCAAACATTTATTATCAATTGAATGAAACCTATTCCAAACAAAGCAC